>CAYGUN010000142.1:0-7280 GCA_964353025.1 uncultured Bacteriovoracaceae bacterium | reverse complement strand
ATCCATACTATAAGCCAAATAACATCCACGCAAAAAACTTAACATTACAATATTCTAACTTAAAAAAAGAAAACAAAGTTATCTCCTATGAGAATGAAGGAAGAAGTGTTTTTAAAAAGTATGCTCATGATAATTGTGATTATATAAATAACCAAAATATTCTCTATTTTAGCAATATAGAAGGAGTTAAAGCTTTTAAACTTCTTATTGCAGGTTCTATTATCACAAATAACGATACTATATGGGGATATCACTCAGTTACACTTTTATATAATCTGCATGATAAATCACTAGGAATCATTGATTATCTTATTTTTCGTGACTTTCAGTCCCACCCCTTTGCAGAGTGGATTCAACAATTTAAAAGACTAGAGTTAAACGGCGCGTACTATTCTATATGACTATTTCTTTGACAGCTAAGTGTCTAATAAAATAACGTTAAAGTATGCTCAAGCTTTATAAAAATATTGATTCTCTCGTCACATTGCAAAGTGCTCATGAAAAAGATGGCCGGCTTTTAAAGCCTCAAGATCTTAGCGTCATTTCAGATGGAGCGGTCGTTTTTAGCTCAGATGAAATACTCTGGGTGGGCGCAACAGCAAGCCTACCTAATGAGTACTCAGAACTTAAGTCTTTGTCATTAAAGGGAAAAACACTAACTCCTGAACTGGTTGACTCTCATACTCATCTTATATTTGGAGGAGACAGATCTCATGAATACACAATGAGATTAAACGGAGAAGACTACCAAAAAATTGCTCAAGCCGGTGGAGGAATACTCTCAACCTCTAAGTCTACCAATACTATGGACATAGAAGGGCTGTTTAAACTTTGTTGTCAAAGAATTGAACAAATGAGCTCTTATGGCGTTGGTACAATTGAAATTAAAAGTGGCTATGGGCTCAATTATCAAAAAGAGAAAGAACTTACTTTCCTCATCGATCGCTTAAAAAAACATTTCAGTCCCAATATTCAAATTTTTAATACCTTTATGCCCGCACACGCTATTCCCAAGGAATATAAAAGTGGATCTGAGTATATTGAAAAAATGGTTATTCCTTTAATGGAAGAATTAAATAAATTAAATATTATTGATGCTGTCGATATTTTTCATGAAAAAGGCTATTTCTCCTCTGAAGATGTCATTATGCTTTTTGAAGAAGCCAAAGGACTCGGATTAAAATTAAAAACTCACGCTGATGAATTTCAAGATAACGATGGGGCATTCCTTGCAAGTAGCTATGATTGCCTTTCAACTGATCATCTTTTAAAAACCTCACAAAAAGGAAAAGAGAAACTTGCAAAATCCAAAACCGTCGCCACTTTTCTTCCTGGCACAGCTTTCTTTTTAGGCAAGGAACAGGTTGATGCTAGAAGCTTTCTTGATCTCGGTGTAAAAGTAGCTCTTGCTAGCGACTATAATCCGGGCTCTTGCCACTACAATAACCTTCTTATGCTGGCCTCAATTGCAGCTCCTACATACAAGATGAATCAATGCGAGCTATGGGCAGCAATCACCCTAAATGCTTCCCACTCGTTAGGACTCTACAACCAAGGGGCGATTGTACCAGGATTAAAACCTCGATTTAGTTTATGGGATTGTAAGTCACTGGATTTAGTTACTTATAACTGGGGTAAGAATTTTTATTTAAATTTGAAAAACATGCTTTAATTAAAATTTATTTAGAATGGCCATTCAAGATCTGTCGAAAATTCAATTAGTAAACCTCTTGATCTGCCCTACTAAAATATTGGTAAAGCAAGGCTGCGTACATGGTATGTCTTAGCTTTTGTGTGTAGTGTGTATTTCAGTAATCAGGGATTAAAAAAATATTTCCACTAAATTTTATTGATGACATCAATGACCAAGATTCTTATTTTTTTAAAATGAATATTACCGACAGAAGTATTTGTTTCTTCAATAATTGTCCCATCAACCATTATACCTGTGACATTCCCTTTACGTACTAAATTACCATCCTCATTAATTCTTTGTTTTATCTCAGAACTTGTTGGTATAAGTCCATATGTTGTATGGAAAAATTGTTCTTCAGAGTTTGCCTCTTTTGCTTTTTGAAGATTTACTTCCCCTCTAATTCTGTTACCCTGGCTGTCTATGTACTCACTTGGGTCATAGATAAGTTCTCCCATTGAGTTTTCTTCTAGCCGAGTAAGACTTGAGGGAATAAAGAAGTTTGCAGCATTTGCATAACTAGTTAGTAAAAAAATCAATGTTAGTAACTTTTTCATAATTTCTCCTAAATAAAACTAATGTTATTCTTTCGCCCAATGGGCATTTTTTCTTTGTCTTTTCATTCTTTACTCATCAAACATAGTTTTCCGAGCATATTTTAATCATTATTTCTATCTCCCAACCTTGACGTGTGTTTTATGCCTTAGCTTTTGTGACTAAGGCATATTTATTTTTCTAGAGTGAGCCCTTAAGTTAAAACAATCATCAGAAATATTTTTTCTAATAGATTTCGAAAAATTTTTCGAAGCTTTTTCACCCATTTTTTCTCTTTCAGCTAGAGAAAGTTTCCCGGAAACCTTAGAGTTTATGATAGTACTTTTGATAACTTCCTCATTCGAATACAATGCTTCATCCACAAGGGAAGGGGTAACATAATGAATTTCTTCCAAAGCATAGTTTATAAAAAGCTTGTTATTTTCAGTGTCACCAACGAGTCTTGCTAAAAGAGAGCGATAGGACGCACCGTACTCCTCTAAATAAAGCTCTGAGTCTTTAAAAGAGTAATTTTTAGATAAACTGTATCCTTTTTTTTCAAGTTCATTTCTAACGTTATCTGGGACTTTATTTATGAAGGTACTGACTTTTATTTTGCATCTTTTGGCAATATCAGAATTGTGTGCAAAAGCCGAAAAATTTCCCATTGCCAGTAATCCAATTAATAATTTCTTCATAATAAATCTCCAATATGTGTTGTTCATCTAAGTAATATTTTTCGCGAGCCCAATGCCCACTATTTCTTAACTATTCTATAAATTCAGTTTTAAAATCCATTTTCCACGTTAAGCCTCAGATTTCCTATCCGAGGCTTTTATCGTTATCTAGTGGTTAATTTTCAAGGAATCTAAATCTATTTCTACTTCTGAACCATTTAGGGCCTGTTCTAGTTGTTTTAAGTCAATTCTTGCTTCAGGAAAATCATTAACTGTAAGCTTTTTTATACAGTCCAATTCTGGCATTCTTTCTTGAGCAGTTTTTCTCAAATCACTTGCTTCAATTAGCTTCAGTGCACTTGCCAACAGTTTTCTACCATACTGATCTTTAGTTATTTCTTGATTTTGATACTTTTTCTCAGCTTCATTTTTAAGAGTATCTGCTTGTAAAGTTAGTAGGTCTGCTTTTGCAAATAATTTCGATACTTCATCCTGAATTTTTACACAAGCTTTATATCTTTCACTACCTTTAAAAAGCTCTTTTTCTTTATCCTGAGAAAAAGCACTTAAACTTATTAATGCTAACAAAATCAAGTTTTTCATTTTTAACTCCTAAAATTTTCTCACTTTAAGTAATATTTTTTGTGCTGGTTTTTTATACTATTTCCCAGCTTTTCTATAAATTTCGTTTTAAAATCCGTTTTTCACTTTAAGTCCCAAGTTTCGTGCTCAGGACTTTCTCAACAAATTAGGGATTAACAGTCTTCTTTTATCTTGTCTTTATTGCTTTCTAATTTTTCTTGTAATTTCCTACCTTCTTCTAAAATCTGATAATAACTACTAGCATAACCATTATTTAATTTTCAATTATTTCTTTATGAGTGCTTAGAAGACTATCAATTGATTCATTGCAATTTGCAAAGCAAGAAATACTTCCTAATGCCAATAATCCTAATAATAATTTTTTCATAAATTCTCCTGAGGTTTTACTCATTTAATTAATATTTTTAGTGCCGGTTTTTTATAGCAATCCCCAGCTTTTCTATAAATCTTGTCTCAGAAATCCGTTTTCCACGTTAAGCCTCAGGGTTCCTACCCAAGACTTTTATCCCTTACTAGTTTTTCTTGATTATTAAATACTTACTTTCAACTTCATTCCCTAAGTAGTTATCAAGAGCAAAAGATGCTTTTTTTATTTTAATAAATGAATCTTGATTCTCATCACATAACTCATTAGTATTTATTACTTCAGAGATATTTATTTCAACAGAACCATGCATATAATAACCTTGAATAGAACCTGACTTAGTTTCATAGCCTACGGCTTGATGCGGGGAATGTTTTAATTCATTTTCATTTGATACGAGCGAATAGCTTTTAATATTCATTCTTCCACAATCGCAATTCACGCTTTCAACAAAACCAATACTTGGAGCTGGAGCAACATATATTCCATTATCAGCCGGATATTTGATATAAAGGCCAAGGCTAATAAATGTTGGTTTGAAAGTATCTTCTTTTGAATCGCCGTGAATAATTATCTCACTTGGATAATTTGTGTGTTCTCCATCAAATATGTATGAAGTCTTTGATTCCAGACAATTGGCAAAAGAGCTAAAACTTCCCACTAAAAGTAGCCCCATTAATATTTTTTTCATGAAAACCTCCTCAAAATTATGAATACAAACCTAATATTTAATGAGCATCATATTATCATCAACTCTCAGCCTTTCTGTGTGTTTTGAAACTTTTATATCGTGTCAATAAAGTGAGCAATCAAGCCTTTAAGGCCCTGGTTTTCTTTGAGGTAAATACCTAAAATTGCATTAATTATTCTTTGTTTGGACCATTGCAAAGATAAACATATTGAATTTATAGTTGTTTTTTGTTTATGTTGAATAATCAAGTTAATCCCTACAAACAGTGACTTCCCACTTAAGCTCAACATTGCGACAGTCCTTGGCTCAAATAGAAAGTCTGGCAATGCTTTTTGCAACCTATATTTCTACTAACACGCTTTGAGCATTTTCATTTGTTAAACCGTAATTTAATCGCTGCCTGTAGATATTTAAACTGGACCAATATTTTTTATTGTTCTATGCGGCAAGAGAGCTGTCTTAATTGGGCGCGTTTGAAAACTCTTGTTTCCACCAAAGCTTTTAAAAATAATTCAAAACAAGTCTTCTAATGTGCTTGAATCTCGAAAAACTTTATCTTATGAATAAGATTAAATTACTAAATAATTTTAATTGTCTGTAGTTTTAATTTAGAGTGACTACTCATTGATTATTGAAATTACAACTACTTAGTTTGTTTTACTGGCTCATCTATCGCAGCTTTCACTCGTGAAAGAAAATCTGGTGACGTGAAATCGGTCTCCCCCATAGCAACATCTAGCACTTTTCCGTTGTGGTAGATGATAGACATAGGGATTTCAGAGATTAAAAACTTTGTTGTTACCTGAGACTTGTTGTCGACTATGATGTCGAAATTCAATTTGTGCTCTTTAACTATTTTTTTAATATTTTTTAACTGATTTTCTTCATCGCTATTAATCCCTAGTATCTGAACCTTGTTCTTAGGAAACATCTCTCTGAGTTTAATCAGATGGGGAAACTCTTTTAAGCAAGGAGTGCACCACGAGGCCCAAAAATTGAGAATAACAACAGGGGATTTAATACTCTTTAAGGCAACTTCCTCACCTCTTAGATTTGATAGTTTAACTTCTTGATAAAGATTCTCATACAGGCCGTATTTTTCTTTTGATTTACCAAAAGAACCAGCTCTTGAGTCAATGACTTCAAAAAACATTTGTCCGGCCAAAAAGCCACCAAATGAAATGAATAATATTACTAATGGAAAAAATTTCTTCATTGTCTTATTTTCTCTCTCATTCACAATAATACTATATATGGAAAGTTTCTTAAATTATCGCCACTTATTGCCTAGTAGCTCCCAACAAGCAAAGCTACCAAACTCTAGCGATCTTATCAATAATGAAAATGGCCAAACAATGATTGAGTTCATTCTTTTGTTTGTTATCATTGTCATGATTTCTATGACATTCTTAACAAGCATAAACTCTAATATTGCAGACTATTGGCTTGGAATGGTCATGATTATTGTTGATGACCCATCTGTCGTTATCCAGATATAACACTAAGGGAATATATTTATGGCAAAATTCATTCTTGCTCTAGATCAAGGTACTACAGGCTCAACAGCACTTCTAATCGATGTAAAATCGAAAAAAATCATAGCAAAAAAAAATCAAGAATTTCCTCAAATTTTTCCAAAACCAGGGTGGGTTGAACATGATCTTAATAATATTTGGGATTCTATCAAATCAACAACACAACAAGTTATTAAAGAAGCCAATATCAGCTCAAATGAAATTGTGGCCATTGGAATAACAAATCAAAGGGAAACAACCTGTGCTTTTAACTCCAAGGGTGAACCCCTTCATAATGCCATTGTTTGGCAAGACAGAAGAACGGGAGATTTTTGTAAAAAAAATAAAGAGCATGAAAAAGAAATAAAAATGAAAACAGGACTAAATCTAGATCCTTATTTCTCAGCGACAAAAATGAAGTGGCTAATTGAAAATGAAAAGAAAGTTCAGCAAGCTCTTAAAAATGATGATTTAAAATTTGGCACGATTGATACTTACTTGCTCTATAGATTAAGCTCTGGTGTAAGTTTTGCTACAGAGTCAACCAATGCTTCAAGAACACTTTTGATGAATTTGGAAAAAAAAGATTGGGATAAAAAACTTTGTGAATTTTTTAATATACCAATGAATACTTTACCTAAAATTCAAGATTCTATCTCTGTCTTCGGTAAAACAAAAAGTTTAGACTTTTTACCTGATGGGATTCCGATTGCTTGTATATTAGGAGATCAACAGTCTGCCCTATTTGGCCAAGCTGGATATCAAAAAGGGGCTTTTAAGTGTACTTATGGCACAGGTGCATTTGCTCTACTTAATACGGGCAAAGAAATCATTCACTCAACTCAAGGACTTCTCACCACTTCTGCTTATTCTTATCAAGGCGAGCAATATTTTGCCCTAGAAGGTGCTACTTATATTGCAGGTGCTTGTGTTCAATGGCTGCGTGATCAAATGAAATTTTTTGAAAACTCTGCTGAAATAGAAAAACTAGCACTGGCCGCCAATGAAGCCTCAATGGAGAATATTCTTTTCATGCCCTTTTTTACAGGAATTGCTTCACCATACTGGATATCAGAAGCTAAGGCCTCCATCCTTGGACTTACTAGGGATAGTGGCATTGAACAAATCTCTAGAGGGGCACTAGAGGGAATCGCAATGAGCATAAACGATCTCATAACTGCTTTCAGAAAAGATTCTGTTATTA
>CAYGUN010000141.1:0-7501 GCA_964353025.1 uncultured Bacteriovoracaceae bacterium | reverse complement strand
AATCTTAGTATTGAAGCGAATACTTTTTCTCAGATCAAATTTATCTGCATAAGAGATAAAATAGTTTTTTAATTGTTTCTGGCTTGGAAAATCAGGAATAGATTCATCAAAAGGATGCTCTCCATACTGAGTCATGGTTTTTGATGAAATCAAATGGGCCGAGTCATACATGGTGCTCATGGGGTTTTCTTGATTCCAAATTCCCCCAACTTCACTGTGAAACTCAAACGCCTGAAAAGGGATATTATGTTTACTTAAACATCTCACCATCGCTAAGCCACAAGGGCCTACACCAATAACTGCGTATTTTGATTCAGTACTCATAAAAACTCCTTAATAATATTCCTTTATTATACATACACCTTTTAGAGCTATATAAGGAGGAATCTTTTGACGAATAGCTTGGGAATTGTCAAAGCTATCCCTATTTCAAAAATAGGACAGTCGTTCTATTAATAGCTTAAAAAAACCATCCTTAATTATTGTCAATATAGCTAAATTCTAAGACTTCACTTCATCATCAAAAGCATGGATAGAGGAAATTGGTACAGGACACAATAAAAAGTGCTAAATATCGTCTTTTAGTGCCTCAAAAATACTATTAATTACCCATATTTTATGCGACATTGCCCCGATGAGCAAAATTGATTTTTTTGTAATAATAAATGGGTCTTTAGCACTTATTTATAGCAGGTTATGAATGATTAAATCACAAGCAACTCAAGCCGGAAAATCAGACTCTCTTAAGTTAAAGCTTGAAGAGTGTATCCTTTTTCTTAGGCATAAGCTTCATAGAATTACCCACTACGAATATTGGTCTTATTGGGCATTTTACTCACCTGTGATTTTTTACTATATTTACAAATCTATTAGGCATTTTAATTTCCTTATATTAACCACCACTAATCCAATGATTGAACATAGTGGGGCCTTGCTTGAATGCAAAAAAAAAATTGATTCAAATATCGATCCGAAACTTCGACCTAAAACCATTTATTTTTCATTAACAGATCTCTGCGAAGATGTTTTTCAGAAGTTTGAAGCAACAGATCTTTCCTACCCTATTATTGCAAAACCCAATATTGGGGAAAGAGGAGATTTCATTAGAATCATTCGCTCTCAAGTAGAATTAAAAAACTATATCCAAAATGCCCCAAGAGATTACCACTTACAAGAATATATTCATGATGGATTTGAGGCAGGAGTGTTTGTAGTGAAAAGACCCGGCGAGAAGGCCCAGATTACATCTATTACAACAAAAGGCCTATTCAAAGTTATAGGTGATGGAAGCAAAACATTATTAGAGCTTGTAAAAAGACAACCCCGATATTATTTTCTCAAAGAAAGTATTCAAAGAATATATCCCTCTCACCCATGGGGTCAAATTCTCAATCAAGGAGAAGAGTTTATTGTAGAGCCTGTTGCCAATCATTGTAGAGGGACGGCTTTCCTTGATGGGAACCATCTTAAAACAGAATTACTTGAAAAATTTTTTTCCAATTTGACCGATGAGCTGGATGGATTTTACTACGGAAGATTTGATCTGAAATCAACATCAGAAGTTGAATTTCAACAAGCTAAAAACATAAAAATCTTTGAACTCAATGGGCTCTTTGGAGAGCCCGGGCATATCTATGACCCAAAAACCACATTACTGGAAGCATGGAGAACTCTATTACAACACTGGTCATGGGCCTATGAAATCGCTTTAGACAATATAAAAAAAGGGTACTCTCCTTCCAAGCTTTCCGACATTTTAAGAATGTTTCGCAGACATTTTTTTAAAAACTAGCCTTTTGATTAACAACTCAAGTCCTATCACCCCTAATATAAAAAGAACAAAATAATAAAAGGGATAGTCTTGTAAAAAAGTGGAAATGTTTTTTGCTCCTGCTAATAATAGGGCCGTCCAAATAATAGAAGAGAGGATATTAATCACGAGAAAAAAAGAAACTCGTACTTTTTTTATTCCTGCAAAGGGATAAAAGGTCACTCTCATACCAGGAATAAATCTGGCCAAAAAAAGAAGACTATAAAGATTCATTTTAATGTTCTGAAGTGCTGTGCTCCACTTAAACTTCTTGCCTCCCAAATATCTTCCAGTTAAATACAAAAAGAAATCCCCCAAGGAGATCCCTATCATTAAGGCCAGGAATGCATTGGAATAGCTTATTTTATTAACTGCTATTAAGTGTCCCACAAACAAAGTTGTTGGGTCTTCTAAAATAAATGTACAAAGGATAATAATGACAGAGAGAAGAAATATCCCATAATCAGCTGCTTCAATATAATCAAAAAATGAATTAAGCATTATTTTTTACTTATAAGCTTCTTCCAGTTTGAATCGGCTTTGCGTTTTAGAGTTTGTTCATTTTGTTTCCAACTCTCAAGAGTATTAAAAATCCAATTTTTAAAAAATAAATGAGTTTTTCCATCTATGACTTTAAAATACTCAGGATTTATTTCCACAAACTCTCCCTTGGACATTGCATAAGCACACCAGCCATTATAGATCGGCATATACTTTTCTGGCCCTTTTTTAAATAAATCCAAGTTCTCTTGAGAAGAAAATCTGATCTTCAGATCTTTGTATTCATAAACCAGTTCTTCTTTACCCTCTTGGGCCTTGCTTTCTTTAATATAGGAGACAGGATCGTATCCATTAATAAAAAGACCATCCTCTACATTAAATTTCACTTCGGCCTTAAGACCACTAGATGCAACAATCAATAAAGCTATGAGTAATTTCATTTTAGCTCCTCTGGCAATAAGTGTAGTTAGAGAGATTATTATTACAACATAAATACTTTTAATTGACACCTCATTTGTTCCCATTTGAAAACATTTTCTATAAACTTAAAAGCTATGAGTCATATTGCAGCAATTGATATTGGTTCCAATGCCTTACGAGCAACTATTGTAAAAATAGGTAAAAACTCAGCTGTTCCCGTCTATACTTTCAGAGAACCTTTGAGACTTGGCCTGGATGTTTTTTCGATCTCAAAAATTTCTGAAAAAAAAATGCTCTATACTGAAGACACTTTCCTTAAGTTAAGCAAAGTTTTTGCCAATTATGATGTCCAAGATATTAAAGTATTAGCTACCAGCGCGCTACGAGATGCCGAAAACTCTCAAGAGCTTGTTTCTCGTATAAAAAAACTTACGGGTTTAAAAATTAAAACCATTAGTGGACTACAAGAAGCTAAACTCATCTATAATGCTGTTACTTCAAAACTAGATTTTAAAGATAACTTAGTCTTACTGATTGATATCGGAGGAGGAAGTACTGAAATCACCCTAGTTGAAAATCATATTGTTATCGCTTCCAAAAGTTTTGATATAGGAACTCTCAGGCTTTTCAAGATAAAAAATCTGCGAATGATGGAAACCCTTATTGAAGATGAAACCTTTAAGATTGAAAGTTATTTACGAAAAAAAATTAAGCTTCATCATATTGACTATGCGGTAGGAACAGGCGGAAACCTTAGACGCATGGGAAAACTACGTAAGCAAATCCTACGCAAGGAGACCGATAAAGTTGTCTCCTATAAAGAAATAGAAAAAATCTATAACCGCTTGTGTGAGAAAACCTACGAAGAGAGGATACGCTTATTTAAAATGAGACCTGATAGGGCCGATGTTATAATTCCTGCCACCTATATTATTAAATCAATTCTGGCCAGACTTCATACTCCACGCATGCTCGTTCCTGATATTGGATTAAAAGAAGGAATAATTCTCAGTATGATTGAAAAATAATTTACAGAACTTTATCTTTAAAAAGACTTCGCTGCATCATCCTCTCATGGGTTGAAATTTCTTTTGAGGCACCAGGATTTTTTTGAGTATATGTTCCATCAGACTTTTGAACCCAACAGAGCCTATTATCTTTTAAAGTTGTATCCATCAGTTCTGCGATTTTTTCTTTGGCCAATTCATTTTTAATAGGAGTGATGACCTCGACTCGGTTATGTAAGTTTCGATGCATCCAATCAGCTGAGCCAATATAGATAAGCCCATCTTTCATTTCTGCCTGGCCATTGGCAAAATAATAGATACGTGAATGCTCAAGAAATCTTCCAATTAACGAGCGCACAGTTATATTTTCACTCAGGCCCTTAACACCAGAGCGCAAACAGCAAAACCCTCTCACCACAAGCTCGATTTTCACACCCGCTTGAGAGGCCTCATAAAGAGCATCGATAATCATCAGATCTTCTAATTGATTCATCTTAGCGTAAATAAATGCAGGTTTTCCTTCATTTTTATTTTGAACTTCTTTTTTTATTAGTTTTAAAAAAGTAGATTTCATATTTAAAGGAGCAACTAATAATTTCTTGTAGTCAGTTTTTAAAGACTTCCCTGTTATATAATTAAAAACCTCAATGACTTCAGAACAAATATCAGTGTCACAAGTAAGAAGTCCTAAATCAGTATATAAAGCTGCTGTTTGAGAATTATAGTTTCCTGTTCCAATATGGGCATAAGTCACGATTTTATTTTTTGCTTCTTTTCGAACAACTAACGATATTTTTGTATGAGTTTTAAGCCCTAAAATACCATAGACAACATGCACACCCGCATCTTCTAATTGCTGGGCCCAGTAAATATTTCTTTGTTCATCGAATCTTGCCTTTAGTTCAATAAGACAAACCACTTGCTTCCCGTTATTAGCGGCCCTTATAAGGGAGCGCACGATGGGAGAACTATCTCCTGTTCGGTAGAGAGTCATTTTTAAGGCAAGAACATCTGGGTCGATGGCCGCACTGGTAATAAATTTTTCGACACTAGAGCCAAAGCTCTCATAAGGGTGATGCACTAATATATCTTGCTCTTTTATGCGAGCAAAAATATTTGAACTCTCATCAGAGTAGAAATTTTTTAAAGCAACTGGAGTCCAAGGCTTAAATTTAAGCTCAGGTAAATCCACATCAAGTAAAGGTTTAAGCCTTGTAAAGTCGATAATATTATCAACCTCATAAATATCATCATCCATTAGGTCTAATTCTTTTTTAAGATAGCGCAACATCCATTTATCTGGCTTCTTTTTGTACTCAAGGCGAATACATTCAGCAAACCGCCTCTCTCTTAAGCTCTCCTCCACAACTTCAAGTAGATCTTCAACATCCTCATCATCATGAGCAAGTTCAGCATTTCGAGTAAGTCGAAACAGCATCACACTTAAGATTTCCATTCCGGGGAAAAGGAAGGCGAGGTTATTTTCAATAATCTCACCCAGCTTAAGAAAGCGGTATTTCATTTTTCCCTTTGCTGGTAACTGAAGCATCGGTGACAAAACATCGGGGATTTTCACACGAGAAAAAGATGTCGCTTCAGGGAAATTAGGGTTTCTAAGCCTTACACCTAATGATAATGAAAGGTTTGAAATAAATGGGAAGGGATGTCCTGAATCAACTGACAAAGGAGTAAGAATTGGAAAAACATTGGATTTAAAATAATTATTGGCCAATTTTTTTTCTGCAGGAGTCATACTCTCCCAAGAAACTATTTCAATTCCGTGCTCTGCGAACTTAGGTAATAAATTCTGGAAAAGATTATTTTGTTCTGTAATATTTCCTTTTATAATCTCTTTTATTATATCTAATTGTTGCTTAGGCGTTTTCCCATCAATAGTTAGGTAAGAGTAACCCGCGGCAATTTGCTCTCTGAGACCTCCAACCCTTTTCATGACAAATTCATCTTGGTTAGAAGTAAATATCATGAGAAATCTTAATCTTTCAAGCAGAGGAGTTCTTTCATCCTTGGATTCATTAAGAACCCGACTGTTAAACTCGAGCCAAGATGACTCTCGATTTAAATAATTCTCATGGGCCAAATTTTGGAAAGATATTTCATTCGCAGTACCACGTTTGCGTGATTTCTTTTTCTTATTCTTTGACTTTAATGCAACCATGCGTCGAACTCTTGATTAATATCCGAGGATACCTAATTAAAATATGGTCCAGTTCTAGCACAGAAAATGGGATTTAGCCGGCCTTTTTAAAATCTAGGGCCTTTTGAGTGCTTGCAATCTGTTCTCTGAGCCTTTCTAGCTTTCCATGCTCTTCTTCAGAGAAGTTGAGTTGCCCAATTTCATTAACAAGTCTTGAAAGCTCACTGATATAAGCCCTACCCTGACCAGATATCTTCACATTCACATCATGCACGCTCACAAGCATTTCATCGAGTTTATTAAAAGAGTCTTTGTATTTAGTCAAAATCTCAGAAGCAAGCTCTCCTGACTTTTTACTATGAACAATATCAATATTTTGCTTAATCGTTTCAAGCTTATCAGATAATTCATTTTTAAAAAAGCTGAGTAGTTCTTCATGCCGAGAAAAATTTTGAACAGAAGCTTCGTCAAAGTTTGTATTAGTGCTTCTTTTTTCACTTAGATGAGTATTGAGTATTTCAACTCGTATCGATTGTTTTAATTTTTCAAGTTGGATATCTGAGTACTGATGAATTTTCTCAAAATCATAAGTTATTTTATCTATCTGCTGAGACATCTTTAAAACCTGCTCTACAATTCTCTCTGAGATTTCTAAGCAGTATTTATTTTCTTCTATGGTCTCATCACAAAATTCTACTGACGTACTCTCGAAATTCGTCATTAACGAATTCAAATGATTAATATGATCTTTTTTCTCTAGAATAAACTCAGACAAGGCCTGAATTCTTTTTTCATAATCTGAAAAATTATTAAATTTTTGCTCAATTTCCTTAAGCTCTATTTTCATTTCGTCATATGTAAGATCATGAAAAAGCCTATTTATATGCAGTCCATAATAAAAAAGTCGGCAAAGTAAAGATAATGAAACAAGTAAGCTTAATCCAAATAATAAGACCACTGGACTACGATAGTTTATTCTACCCACAAGAAAATAAGGTGAATCTGTTAAAACACTCTTATTAAAAACTTTGGCCGTGAACTTCAACTTATTTTGTGGCATAACTTTCACAATATCATAACGAAAGAAATCCCAATCAGACTTAAAGCTAGAATAAAGAAGTTCGCTCAAAGAAAAATATCCAACCAAAACCTGAGTTTCATTATTATTCTCATAAATATAACCAGCAAGTGACTCATGTGAATTATCAAAGCCTACAACCAAATTGGCCAGACCTCTTTGAAAATCATTGCTATAACTTTTTTCATTTAATTTAGAAAACCACTTACTTCGAGAGAAGCTCTTTCCTACTTTTTCTCTTTTTTTCGTAAGAATATTTGAACGTGCTAATATTTGGCCATTTTTTTTCACATAGTAAAAAGATGAAAAGTTTGAACTCGAGTTAGTTAAATCATTTAATGTTTTTACCAGATTTAAGTTATTTCTCTCATCAAAACTAACAACTCTTGTATACAATTGAAACTCTTTATATACACTAGATAGATTTTCTAAAAGGAACTCTTCTTTTTGCTCAAGCAATCCTTCCCTATACTTCTGGCTGAAGCCAGACAGAAAATCTACAGCAAATAGCATCCCTAGCATAAAGCCTA
>CAYGUN010000140.1:0-7516 GCA_964353025.1 uncultured Bacteriovoracaceae bacterium | reverse complement strand
AAAAAAATATCCTCTGATGGAAAGGTTATTTATTCGAAACCTAAAAAAGTAAAAATAGAACCAACCCCACCACCTGAGAAATTGGAAGAAGTACCAGATTTAGAACTTGAAATTGAGCATAAGAAAACAACTTCGACTTTTGATTGGTTTATTCAAAAGGCCTTTGCTGATTATGACTTTGTAAGAATTAAGTGGCCGGTGGTTGAAGAGATGAAAGGCTACGTAGTTGAGATTTATTCTGATCAAAGTATGAGTAAGCTTATCTTGAGGCGAAAAGTTAAAGATCATTTTCTTGAATGGCAGAACCCTCCTGCAGGAGATTATTATTACCGCGTGGCCCAAATTGATTTTTGGGATAGAACCAGTGATTTTAGTGATCTTGCTCATATTACAGTTAAGGCAAAGACCGAAGTTGAAGGAAAGGTCGTTAAGATACCTGCGCCAAAGCCCAAACCTAAGCCTATAGTTACAGCAAAGCCCGTGTCTAAACCAATTGTTCCAAAGGTAGAAGTTCCCAGAGCACAAAAGGTTGTTCAGAAGCATGAGCGCATTCATCCACAGTATTTGCGTTTTTATGATTACCTCCAGTTTTCCTATGCTCCATCAAATATTGAGTATGATGTGGATGATGATGATTTTAATGCCAATATTACAGGGGGCACACTTGGGACTTTTGTTTTAAAGGGCAGAAGTGTTTACAAGAAAAATCGCTTTTATGATTATTCTCTTTCTTGGCAGAAAGGAAAAGTCTTCAGTGGCAATAACTCTTGGCTTAATTCTGATGCCAAAATTTATATGGCAAGGCCCTATTCATGGGGGGAGAATAAATTTGTCGGCAAGTATGGAATCATGGCGAAGTATATTTCTACTTATAAAATGCGCACTAATGAATTATTAGATGATTCTGCAGAGGCCATTTTCTCTTTTGCAACGGCGGCAGAGTTTGAGTTTGGAAGCAGGAAAAGATTGAGTCATCATATTACAATCGGTGCGGCCATCGGACAAATTCAACAATTAAGCGCTGATTATGAATTAAGGCTTTATCATTTTAAAAACTTTATTATCCATCTTGATATTGGTGGCAGTTTTTCCATGTTTAATACGAAAACGGCGAGTAATACATTGATTGAACAAAAGATTGGAGTCGGGATTTCTTTTTATTTCCCGCCAAAATTGGAAGAGTTTATTTCGTCTGACTTTTGGACCAGCTCTCCTGAAAAAATAAGAGTAGAACCGAGACAAGGGGCCCAAAAAGTTGGGCGTTAGTTTCGAGTATGGGGATATTTTCTCAGCAAAAAGGTAAAGGCGAATCCAACGAGAAGAGAAAACAGAAGATTCCAAGGATTCATCTTATCGTCATCTACTCTTGAAATAGTCGCACAACTCGCGGCCACTTCTGACTCAAAAATATAATCAGACTTGGTAATAATATCATATTCAAAAACCAGTGAATAAACTTTTGACGTATCATTGGTATTAGTATTGGTGATAGTGACTCGAAAGCGAATATATCTTTGACTTAAACTGGTTACATCTGTCGTCCAGCCTGACCAAGTTGAATTATCTGCACTGTCACTAAATTCATATAATAGAGTATCTCCTGCGGCCGTGTAATCACTGGCCGTGTAGCCTGAGAAGACATTGGTATTTCCTCTGGTATCATAGCCTTTTGAAATAATGATATAAGGGCCCGCAGTTGAAAAATCTAAATCGTTATTTGAGTTAGCAGGATTGATCGTTCCTGTTATTGAGTTGGTTGCGAAATTTCCTTTATCTATTCTTATGGCCCCATCAGAACCAGCACCGCCAGCACCACCTTGCTCTCCTGTTCCAGAAGGGGTTGTTGTTCCTCCAGCACCACCTAGGGCCGTCAGATTATTAGTGGCCACTACTCCATATAAACCTTGTAAAAAAATTGTTCCACCTGAACCACCGCCGCCGGCACCGCCTAAAGTGGAACTTCCACCAGCACCACCGTTGGCAACAACAGAACCAGTTGCGTTGATACTGCCGCCACTTGCGATATGCAGAACACCGCCACCAGCACCACCGGGGACTCCTAAAAAGTCGGTACCGCCGTTATTTCTACCAACTGCACCAGCTCCACCACCAGAACCCGCGAATAAAGCAGTATGTAAGGTTGCGGCGTTATTGCCTGAAGCACCGGCCGCGCCACCTGTTCCACCTGCTACACCAAACTCACCAGCATTTTTTGTCCCGGCACTACCAGCAGTTGCGGCCCCAATATTGGAACCACCACCACCACCACCACCACCAACATCTCCAGTAACTGGGTTTATTCCATAAGGTGCATAGCGATTACCACCAGTACCAGCGCCAGCTCCTGATCCGTTTCCACTAGCGGCTGCATTCACTGCACTTCCACCAGCACCACCGCCGGCCACGCCTGAGCTTAGATTAACGGAACCAGAAATAGTCGTGTTCCCAAGAACTTTAAAGACAGCATTGGAACTACCGGAAAAATTCACATTACTTAGGGTGAGGTTAAGACAATTATAGGTGCCAGCAGTTACAGTACCTGAGAAACTACAATTGCCGTTACTGCCATTACCTAAGTCGATGGCCGTTCCTCCAAATTCAATGGGCGCATGAGCATACCCCAAGGCCCCATTCCAGACGGCCGTAGAGGTCGCATCTTGAAAAGTATTATTATTGAAGTCCTCAATAATCTGTATCGCCCAAGCATTGGAACTTAGGAGAATAAATAAAAATAAACTCTCTTTATACTTCATCGATGTACTTTTCGTCATTTAGCGATGGTTTCTAAAACAAGGGACATAGGGCTTGATCACTGTAAAAACGCAGGTTTAAAAAGGAGCTAACTTATTGAAATTGAGTGATTAAAAAGCCTTTAATTTCAATGACTTATAAGTGATTGATTTGATGGCATTTCACGATTTTGTCCCCCACTATAGTTGATTAAAGTGATATAATTGATCAATTTAGCTAGTACCTAGGTGGGTTATGAGAAAGTTAAAAAGTAAGCAGGCTTTGATCACAATAAAGGCCCTTTTCATTGGACTCTCTCTATTACTTGTTTCTTGTGTAGGCGGTGGTGGTGAAGAAGCCGCACCTGCTGTTTCAAATGCCTTTAATCCCGATCTTTATGTTAATAGTGATACACCAGCTCCTGGATGTTTTATCGATAATTACTCAACACCAGATGAGGCCATTACTCGTAAAATAGATATCCTTATAGTTCCAGATACTTCAGGTTCCATTATTGATGAACGTGCCGCCATCGCTGATGGTTTTGATAGTTTCATCAATATATTACCGACCGGTGTTGATTTTAGAATTGCCGTTATGTTGGGACATGCTCACACGGCCCATTCCGGTTCTTTATATCAGAAAGGATCTGAGGCCATTATATTAGATTCTGAACTTCAAACCATTGCAGAAATCAAAGCAGACTTAAGAACGAAAATGCAAAATCCTGCCACAGAAAATGCGACTGACGGTGGTGAAGTTGGACTTATGTCTTTAATGAATGGACTTAATAATAATTTAGATACAATGAAGGCCCAGGGATTTTTTAGAGATGATGCTGCCCTTGCTGTTATCTTTGTCGCTGATGAAAATGATATCTGTGCTGAGTTTCCAGCAGGTGTAGTACCGGTTCCAGATCCTCAAGGTGGAGAAACAAATACTTATAATAATGATTGTCTTGATGGTTCAGGAAATAATAAATATCTTCCAGCAACAGTAGTCGCAAAATTAAAAGAAGTGAAAGCGGGGTACCCACTAGTTGTTGGTGGTGTTATTTATAATAATGCCAATACTATCCCACTTGTGAGTGAAAATGAGATTGGCTATGGTTATCTTGAAACCATTAATGCCGCTGGTGGTATCACAGTTGATATGGCCAATGGTGATTATGGGAATGGATTGCAAAACCTTGGTATGATGGCCACATCTTCTATGGCCCCAGAAAATGAATTTAACTTATCAGTAACAAATGTTGATACTTCGACCATTACAGTTCAGGTTAATGGAGCGAATGCACCATTTTTCTATGTACCAGAACTCAATCAAGTTCATCTTGAACAACCAAGAAGTCCTTTATCAGCTGTGACTGTCCAATATTGTGAAAAACCAGAAGTGGCAGCTGAAACGATTCAAATTGTGGCCGGTGGTTTCCACTCATGTGCACTTCTTTCTACAGGAGACGTGAAGTGTTGGGGACTCAATATATTTGGTCAACTGGGCGTAGGCAATACCAATAATATAGGTGATGATGAATCTCCAAGTGCCTCGGTGGTTGTTGACTTAGGAGCGAAGGCCAAACAAATTTCTGCTGGCTACTTACATACTTGTGCTCTATTAGTAGATGGAAATGTGAGATGTTGGGGATATAATATTCAAGGACAATTGGGTTACGGTCATACTGATAATATTGGTGATGATGAAGCTCCATCCACTGCGGGAAATGTTTCTCTTGGTGGAGAAGTGGCCAGAATATTCTCAGGAACATCCTATAACTGTGCTGTCATGAAATCTGGTAGCGTAAGATGTTGGGGACAAAACGATCTAGGTCAATTAGGTCTTGGACACACCAATAATATAGGCGATGATGAAATACCAAGTAGTGTGGCGGCCATTCCTCTTGGTAGCAGTGTTGTTCAAATGGATTTAAGTTCAATTAGCAATCACTCTTGCGCGATTCTTGCGAATGGAAGTCTTAAGTGCTGGGGGAGAAATAATTATGGTCAACTTGGTTATGGACATACCAATAATCTAGGGGATGATGAGTCAGTTTCAGGGATTGGAAACGTAAACGTAGGTGGTAGTGTAACCACTATTACAACAGGTAATTTCCATACATGTGCGCTACTTAATACTGGCAGTGTGAAGTGCTGGGGAGCTAATACTAATGGAGAGTTGGGTTACGCTATGGCCACAGCAAGCGTCACAGCTCCTTTAGTGGGAAGCCTAGACTTAGGTGACTCTGCAGTGGCCATCTCTGCTGGTAGCTCTCATACATGTGCTGTTTTGGCCTCAGACAACGTGGTTTGTTGGGGACTTAATAACGAAGGACAATTAGGACTTGGACACACAACCAATATTGGTGATGATGAAACTCCAGCTACTGGTGGATTTGTAAGCTTAGGCTTTCAAGCTGACCAAATTGGACTTGGGGCTTCACACGCTTGTGTGTTAGAGAAAGATACTGGTAAGTCACAATGCTGGGGATCGAATAACTATGGTCAATTAGGTCAGGGAAATACGAGTGCCATAGGGGACAATGAAGCGGTCTCATCTGTTGGCTTTGTGGCCTTTTAAAATCTATTGTAGCTTTATACTATTTCAAGGTATTAATTCGTCTTTTTAAGCAAATTTTCCTGTATTTTTTTCATTGCAATTGCTTGAACCGTACTTCGTTGCTACAAGCTTTTCATGAGTATCTATTTCTTTTTACTTTCATTGATAATGAGTTTTTCTTTATCTAGTGCAAATGCTTGCATTTATCTATTTGAAAATGAGGGGCATAAAGCTTTAAAAAAAGAGTTAATTGAAAGTAAGATAATTGATACAAATGGGAATTATGATATTGCCTATAAATTAAACTCTGAATTCTTCACGAAAGAATTTTTTATTGATGATGAACATTTCACATCTTGGATTTCTGAAAAAGTTTACGGATTAGACTATGCTCGCAATATAAATATGTGGGTGAGGAGCATGCCCTCAGTTCCAAGATTTAAGTATCTTTTTAAGCAAATAGACTCTTATGAATTTTCAGTGGATATGTATTCAAGTTTAATTCGTTTTTTTACACTTAAATTTCAGGATAAAGAACCATTCATTCATCCTCTTAAACGCCGTTTATATTTTTCTGCGTATTATGGAAAAATGCAGAAGGAAGCTCAGTCTGAATTGAATCAAAAGTTCGTGGAAGCATCAAACTATTATTCTGATATGTTAAGTAAACGATTTAATGTTGATAAGAACTATCAACCAGGTCAATATAAAACTATTTCTGACTTTGGTACTTTAACACCTGCTTTTCAAAAAAAATTTGAATCACAAGAAATTTCTTTGAAAAATGAGTTTAAAAATGAACTAGTTAAACTTAAAGAAGTCCTCTTGCAGGAAAATTTAGACAAGGAAATAATTGAGCAATTAATTGTTAATATAAAGATTCTTTTGGATTTAAATAATCCATTTGAAAATACTGAAGTTGTTGATTATTTTTTCTTTAAGTTAAGTTCTAAAAAACTTAGTGCTAAAAATGTGCAAAAGTCATTGAGAAAAGTGAGAGATATTTTAAATAAGAATATCAACTTCCAGCAAGCTAAATTTGATTTTACTCTAATGTTTGATTCTTTGAAGTTTCTATCAAGTTTGCATGGATTTAAAATCTGAGATTAAATAATTTATATCGAAGTCTGTATAATTTTTCTTCCATCGTTTTTTCAACTAAATCAAAATTACTTTGTGCAAATATCGGAATACTAAAGAATAAGACTAGGGTTAAAAATTTTGTAGCTATCTTAAAGCTAAGTATTTCAAATAATTAAGGTGGCACAACCTCCACCACAATTGGCTTAGAGTGACCTGCTGTGACCTCTATTGACTTAGAATAACTCCAGGTGACTTTTACTTCCCTGTTACGGTGAAATTGATTATATGGTTATATTCAGAGCCTTGAACAAGTGTTTTTGATGCTGCTTTTCCTTTGAAAATGAACTCGTAAGACTCATCGACACCATCAGTTTCAATTTCTCCTAATGTGTATGAGCCTTCTTCTAAGTTAAGAAAGCTGCTAATAATTGTATTTGCTTGATTTTCTAAGATGTCTTCAATCTGCTTAAGTCTTTCTTCTGAGTTTTTTCTTGAATCTGTTGTTTTTACAACTACTTTTTTACCTTCGAGGTAATCATTAAAACTTCCCTCTATAAGTTCAACTTCAAGCTCCATAGTAGGTGCCCCAATATATGCTTCAATAAGCACAGTCAGTTGGCTGCCGGCTTGAACTAATTTAATGGATTCAGGGTTATCAAAATTTCTCATGTCTTTTTCTCTTCTTTCTTCTGACTGAGTTTTAACTACTTTATCATTTAAGACTCCAGTCCACTTGATCTCATCTTCAAATACTCCAGATTTATTAACGTATAAGTTATCATCAGATATATAATTATAGTCCACTGCAAAGGTCTGTCCCTTTATTGAAATTTGACCTTCTTGGGCAATAGTTAATTGAGAAGTAAGAACAAATAGAAATACAAAAAAAACTTTCATGATAACTCCATGGCAAAATTTATATATTGATATTGTCCCAAAACTGTAGCGTAAATCATCATGCTAGTTTCAAGACGTTGTTTATATTAATTAAATAAATTCTAAGTGATTCTGAAATTTTCTGATAGATCAGTTGTAAATTTGACTTGCAAAAATCCAGAGTGTCGAAAGTTTGTGCGATTTTTTTGAAAGATCAGGACCTAACTGGTTTAATTTAGGTTACGACACCAATTAACTTCAACCAAGGAAAGGC
>CAYGUN010000139.1:0-7576 GCA_964353025.1 uncultured Bacteriovoracaceae bacterium | reverse complement strand
CCATCACTTTTGCGTGGGACTGAGTTTCCCACAATAATGAGATCATATTTTTGTAAAAACTTAGAATCAACTTCTTCTAACTGATAAAGTTTTATTCCAGTTGATCGCAAGTACTCATCCATTGGAGGGCCATAATTAAAATCGGCCCCTTCAATTTCATAGCCTGCTTCTTTTAAAAGGCAAGCACACGCTCCCATTCCTGTTCCACAGATACGAAAAAAAAATATTTTCTTAATTGTTTTTCTCTTCTTGATTAATTCTTCAGAAGACATTTCATTTGAAAGATTCATCCTAAATCCTTTTTGGTTTCAATAATTATAATAACTTGTGCTAGAACTTGAGTCCAGTTAATGAATGATGGCCGAGTAAAGTCCTCGGCGTTTTTTACAGGCCTTATTCACTCTTGCGACAAAGCTAGTGTAGTCCATTGCATTTACATACAGCAGAGCACTATGATCCATCTCTTCCCATAAAGGGCAATAAGCAAATGTTGGGATAATATTATAAAAGGTTGATTCAAGGTTATAAGCATCAACTAACGTTTTTACATGTTTTGGGTCAACTCTCCCCTCTACCACCTCATTACCTAAGATCTCGAGGTAGTGGGAAAAAGAAATAATTGAATCACTTGGTAGGGCATTACCTTTCACATTTCTGATATAAATGGCCTTGATTCTTTCAGGGTAAAGATTCATTATATGCCAATAAGCTTGTGGGTCTTTCCCCACATCGTCTCCTATTAAAATAAAATCACCCGTTGGATTTTTTTGAAGGATTCTTTTAATTGAGTTCACTTTGTATTGAAATTTATCCCAATGCCATAAATAAACTCTGGTTATTAATGATTCAAAGAAAACTTCATTTATCTTAAGCGTCTTATTAATTTTAAAACGAAGAATTGATGGAGATGCTGTTAAAACAAAAAGATCTCCCTCGTCAAAGGAACTATAAAACTCAGCTGCTCCAGAAAATACTTTATTACTAAAAAGTGAATTTCGAATCATGCGTGCGCGATTGGCCACATTAGTAATTTTAATAGTGTCATCTAAGTCTGATATCACTGAAATTTTTGCTGAAGCATTAAAAGATAATATTAAAACCGTACTAAAAATCCATTTTCCAAACACTCTCACCAACTGCTCTCCTTAGCTCATTCAATCCCGTTCGACTGAACCAATAATTCTTTGTTCCGTTAGTGAGTATAATATGCCCTCTCATCAGCTCGGGGTCAATCCACACCGAGGTACCAGTGAAGCCCAGGAAACCAAATGTAAGATTTGAGTGGCCTGCACCAGCAAGAGAGACAGCTTTCTCTTTTGCTCTTTGATGGTCTGCAATACTTGCAGTATCCCATCCGTTGACAAAAATATCTTCTGCGCTTTTTTGCCCCATATCTGCTTTCATCGTTTTAAGCAGATCACATTTCTTATCATAGTTAATCATTGTTCGACATAATCCAGTGATGGTTGAAAAAAGACCTGCATGAGAACAAAACTCCCCAATAGTATAGGCATTGGGATCATGAACAACTCCAGAGATAGGACGCCCCCCTCTAAAACCAGTGGGAGGACAAATAGCATCATTCGGAAGATCTTTCCAAAAGAGCGTTTCTTTGTCCCAAACTTTTGCACACTCCTTATGCATTGATTTATTAGTTTTCTCTTCAAATTCAAGCATAAGACGCAAGGCCGAATAATCTGAGTACAGTGGTTTTGATTTTTCAATATTATAAGAGAGAATTTCATCTCTCCACGAGTTACGTGACAATAATCCCCAGTCAGGTAACCCCGCACTGTGATTGAGTAAAAGTTTTAATTTCTCATCATACTGATTTGGAAAAAGAAAAAAACTCATGGCCATGGTTAAAGGTTTAGTCACACTGGCCAAGTCGAAATAAAAAAGAGGAGTCAGAGACTCCTCTATATATTTGGGATATTTTGTTAACTCAAAACATTCGAAGTGATGTTTTTTAAAATCAATAACTCCCACTGCTAAGCAGTCAAAGTTTTGCTTAACCAGTAAATCAAAGCACTGTTTTTTAAGTTTTTGCATTTCCTTTATTCCCAAACTTAATTACTGCTTGAGCTGCTGAAAGCCTTGCAATAGGAACTCTAAAAGGTGAACAACTTACGTAATCAAGCCCTATCTCATGACAAAACTCAACCGAGCTTGGCTCTCCTCCATGTTCACCGCAAATCCCACAATGAAGATTCTTATTTGCGCTCTTTCCTAGTTTAACAGCATGTTGCACTAGAAATCCAACACCTTCTCTATCTAAGGCCACAAATGGGTCTCTTGGATAAATTTGTTTACTGGTGTAAATTGGTAAGAACTTTCCTGCATCATCTCGTGAAAGACCATATGTTGTTTGCGTTAAATCATTAGTTCCAAATGAAAAGAAATCAGCATGAACTGCGACTTGGTCAGCAGTAATTGCGGCACGAGGAAGTTCAATCATAGTCCCTATTTTATAATCAACTTTGTTTTTAGTTTTACTAAATAACTCATCAATCACTTCCTGTGCTTCTTCTCTTAAAAGACTTAGCTCTCTACTATCACTAATAAGAGGAATCATGATTTCAGGGAATACCTTAACACCTTCATTACTCGCTTCAATGGCAGCTTCCATAATGGCCCTTACTTGCATTTTATAAATTTCACCAAAAGTAATTCCTAATCTGCAACCTCTATGCCCAAGCATAGGATTAAATTCATGAAGGGCGTCCTTTCTTTCCATGATTTCTTTGACTTCAACACTAAGGGAGCTTGCCAGTTCTGCAATATCTTCATCTTTTGTCGGTAGAAATTCATGCAGAGGAGGATCAAGAAGCCTCACATTCACAGGAAGCCCATCCATTGCTTTAAAAATTCCTTTAAAATCATCTCTTTGAAAAGGAAGAAGTTTATCTAAAGCTTTTTGCCTCTCATTAACAGTCGTAGCAAAAATCATTTCTCTGACAGCTAAAATTCTCTCTGGTGCAAAGAACATATGCTCTGTTCGACAAAGTCCAATCCCTTCCGCTCCAAATTGTCTGGCAATTTCTGAATCTTCAGGAGTATCGGCATTTGTTCTCACTCCAAGTTGTCTAATTTCATCGGCCCAAGACATAAAGACAGCAAATGTTTCTGAAATTTCAGCATCTATTGTTTTTACAACTCCTTCAAAAACTTCTCCAGTGGCCCCGTCAAAGGTTATATAATCACCTTCTTGAAAAACTCTTCCTTGAATACTAAGTGTTTTATTAGTTGCTGAAATAATCAAAGCCGAACAACCCGCAACACAAGGCTTACCCATTCCACGGGCCACAACAGCTGCGTGAGATGTCATTCCCCCTCTGGCCGTTAAAATACCTTGGGCAACACTCATTCCACCGATATCTTCTGGAGACGTTTCTTGTCTAACCAGAATGATACTTTTTCCTTTAGTGACCCAAACTTGTGCGTCCTCTGAACTAAAAACAATTTGTCCGCAAGCAGCTCCCGGTGAAGCAGGAAGACCTGTTGCTAATAATGTCTTTGGTGAATTAGGGTCAAGACGAGGATGCAAGAGTTGATTTAAATCTTCAGGTTCAACTCGGCATAGGGCTTCTTCTCTTGTAATGACTTTTTCTTCAACAAAGTCTACTGCAATTTTCAAAGCAGCACTAACTGTTCTTTTTCCATTTCTTGTCTGAAGAAGGTAGAGTTTATTTTCTTCAATGGTAAACTCAATATCCTGCATATCTTTATAATGGATTTCTAATTTTTTATAAGTCTCAACTAACTCTTTGTAAGTCTTAGGCATTACCTCTTCTAAGGTTTTTAAATCTTTATTGGAAACATTTTTAGAGTTTCCATTTATGGGCGCTGGCGTTCTAATGCCTGCAACAACGTCCTCTCCTTGGGCATTAATTAAATACTCACCAAAAAAGACTTTGTTCCCTGTTGAAGGATCTCTAGTAAAACAAACACCTGTAGCACAACTATCTCCCATATTTCCAAATACCATGGATTGAACATTAACAGCAGTTCCCCAAGAATCATCAAATCCATTCATTTGTCTGTATTTTTTAGCTCTCGGATTATTCCATGAACCAAAAACAGCTCCAATAGCACTCCAAAGTTGCTCATGCACATCTGTTGGAAAGCGAGTTCCAAGTTCTTCATGGATAACACTTTTATAAACTTGAACCAGTTCCTTTAGATCAGTTGCATTAAGCTCAGTATCCTCATGAACTCCTCGGGCCTCTTTTAGATCTTCAAGTTGAGATTCAAGTAAGGAAATATTTATCCCCATCACCACATTGGCAAACATTTGAATAAATCTTCTATAGGAGTCCCAAGCAAATCTTTCACTACCTGATTTTTTTGCCAGGGCCTCAACTATTTTATCGTTAAGCCCTAAGTTTAAAACAGTATCCATCATTCCTGGCATCGAAACACGAGCGCCAGATCTGACAGAAAACAAAAGTGGATTTTCAGTATTTCCAAATTTTTTACCTGTTAGTGCCTCAACCTCTTTTAGGGCCACTTCAACTTGAGTTCTAATTTCAGATGAGATCTTTTTATGACTTTCGTAATAGTCCAAGCAAGCAGCTGTCGAAATAGTAAAGCCAGGGGGAACCGGCAGCTTGAGGGAGCACATCTCAGCTAAATTGGCCCCTTTGCCTCCTAGTAAATTTTTCATTCCTCTATCACCTTCAGTTCGAGTTTCGCTGAAAGAATAAACCCACTTAGTACTCATAAAATGCTCCTCATATAAATTCGCCATCAATATATCATTTTCAGTCACAATTTGAGCATTATTTCCTTCTTACATCTAGATTTTTTTACAGAATCTACTTACCCAATTGCATCAAAATGCCATTATGCAGCCAATGAAAGTATTAATCTTTTTGCTTAGTTTAAGTGTGTGGACAAGCTTCCAAGCTAAAGCCGCCTATATCGAATACTTAGATTGTTCTCAGTTTTAGTTTGAAGATTCTCATCGATGGATAGCGAGTAATGAGGGCCCAGCTCAAAGCCTCACTCAGCATAAGAGACATTTAGTGCGCCAAATCCAAAAGATTGAATCTGGCGCTTATAAATTTTAAAGATCTCTTACTAAATCAAGTATTCTTGAAAAATTATTATTTGAAGTCACTAGTAACTTTCTTTTTAAAATAGCCCTTTTTAGTTTTCTGAATGAAATCCTTTCTCCATTAAAAATTCCACCAGTAACCCACCCTGCGCTATCAACAACACTGGCCAAAAGTGAAGCCACAAATGTTGCAACACCAGCTGCTGTATAGCCTCCAGTTAACCCTGGGGCAATAACGGTTCCGCCAAGATAGCAAATATAGTTTCCAAAACCACTTTCTCTTTCTTGACAGCCTTCAAAGTAATCTCCTGTTTTCTCGCCAAGCTTTTTAAACATTTTATTCGTTTCTGTTTTAAATTTCTTGAAGCCTTTAAATGTATCTATATCCAAGCCTCCATTTTTAAAAACTTCACCCAAGTCAACGGACTCAAGATTGATATCATTTAAGATTTCTTCATTATCAAAATTATCTTTAAGCAAAAATTTTAAATTGAAAGTTCCATCTGGAAGCTTTGTTTTAATAATAGAAATGATTGAATCAGTTGCACGGTTTCGAATGGTACTTACGGTATCATCCCCAAAATCAATTGTTTTAGAAAAGCAATTAAATGCGATGGCCATCACCATCATTGAAACGATGTATTTCATTATCTCTCCTTGATTAATGTAAATAAAAAGTTCTTAAATATTAACAATGAATAATAGCTTCATCAAATAACTTAAACCTGAGTATTCCTCTCTTCCATTTTAAGTCTCAGAAGAAAATTGCCGATAAAGAGCCATGAGATTTTTGATACTCATTTTCCTTATTTCTTGCTCCAGTATTCCACAGATGCGTGGAACAATTTATACTCAATTTGTCGGTACTTTTACCTATGAATCAGGTTTAAGAAAACTCCCCTGGCATTTTGTTGTCAGAAGCCAGTATTGCAAGCAAATGCTAATAAAAAAGAAAAAAGAAGAAGTGGGCGATGATTTTGAATTGGTCATGGCCCGTTCAACTTATATGGAAATTGATGGCCTGGGCCCTCGTTGCATGTGGAATTATATTGAGTGGAAAACAAAAACTAAAAAAAGCCTTGCTCCGGTTGTAAACGAACAACAAGTTGCCGAAAACTTACTCGACTCTAAATACGAGTTTTAAGATACTCTTTCACTTTATCTAATGCCACTCTTTCTTGTTTCATTGAATCTCTATCACGAATTGTCACAGCATTATCTTCCAAAGAATCAAAGTCAAAAGTAATGCAATATGGAGTCCCAATCTCATCTTGCCTTCTATAACGCTTACCAATGGAACCAGCTACATCGTACTCACATTTATAATCCTGTTGTAAGTCTTCTAAAAGTTTGCGTGCTGGAGTATCAAGAACTTCTTTTTTAACCAAAGGAAGAACGGCTACTTTAATAGGAGCAAGTGAAGGCTTAAATTTCATAACTACTCTTTCTTCTTTCTCACCTTTATTTTCAACTCGGTAAGCATCACAAAGAATGGCCAGTAATGAACGGTCGCACCCAACTGATGTTTCGATAACATAAGGAAGATATTTTTTATTTCCATCTAACTGGTCAACATATTGTAAATTTTTTCCTGAGTGCTCTTGGTGTTGTTTTAAATCGAAATCAGTTCGTGAATGAACTCCTTCCATCTCACCCCAGCCAATAGGAAATTCATATTCGATGTCCAACGCTGCATCAGCATAGTGAGCAAGCTCACCTTCTCCGTGAGGGTGAAAGCGCAACTTCTCTGGACGAAGGCCATTATTAATATGCCATTTATAACGAATCTCCTTCCACTGCTCCATGAATTCTTTTTGAGTTCCTGGCTTTACAAAATATTGCATTTCCATTTGCTCAAACTCACGAGTTCTAAAGATAAAATTCCCAGGAGTGATTTCATTTCTAAAGGCCTTACCAATTTGGGCAATTCCAAAAGGAAGTTTCTTTCTCATGGTGGACTGAACATTTAAAAAATTAACAAATATCCCTTGGGCCGTTTCAGGACGAAGGTAGACGACAGCTGCGGAGTCTTGCACTGGGCCCATATAAGTTTGAAACATAAGATTGAATTCACGAGGCTCAGTAAAAGAATCTTTCTCACCACAACTTGGGCATGCTGCTTTTAAATCAATTTGATCTGCACGGAAGCGAGACTTGCATGACTTACAATCAACCAAGGGATCAGTGAAGTTATCTATGTGGCCTGAAGCCTTCCAAGTCGTTGGGTGCATAAGAATTGAAGCATCAACCCCTTCAACATCTTCCCGAAAAGTCATCGAACGCCACCAGCTGGATTTAATATTATTTTTTAATTCAATCCCTAAGGGGCCATAATCCCAACATGAACCTAAACCGCCATAAATTTCAGAACTCTGAAAAATAAAACCACGTCTTTTACAAAGACTTACCAGATCGGCCATATTCGATAAATTTTGTTCACTCACGTTAACCTCTTTATATTTATAGGTAGTTATCTAGCATAATTGTTTAAAAATGACAGGATGTAATAAATAACGC
>CAYGUN010000138.1:0-7604 GCA_964353025.1 uncultured Bacteriovoracaceae bacterium | reverse complement strand
TTCGAAAATAACATCATAAGCGCTAAATGTTCTCTGATCAAGAAAGCAAGAAAAAATTCTTAATTCATTTTCAGTGAAATTTTTAAGAACATGAATGCTTCTTAAAAATTTAGGAATTCCTTCTTTTCCTCTCGGTGAAATCGGACTTGATAGCCAGAAGTATTTAAGAGTTCCTATATTGAGTTTCCCTTCAATGCCTTCGCCTGAGTTCGATTGGGATTTAGCTTCTTCTTCATATGTGTTCATTATAAAATTCCTAGTTTTTCACGCTTAACCCAGCCTGAGAATTGAAGAGGGTACTTAATATAAATCCATCCATCTTTTTGCTTGCCAAGAATTACCTTAATTCCTGCTGGAAGAGAACTAGATTCTGAGAAAATGCCTGATGGACCTTCATAAACACTAATCTCAGACAAGGTAACTGCCTTATGATGAAAAGTATCCGTATAGGATTTAATTCCAATTGGAAACAAAGATATAAACAACAAAAAAACTAAAACATAACGGCTTATATGCTTTTTAGCCAAAACTGTTGCAAGGATAAAAAGTAGAGTCAAGCTTACAAAAAAACTTGTAGGGTATGAAAGAACTGATAAATAAAAATGTCCTTCATAGGTTACAGGCTTCTCATAGGTTTCCGCTTGAATTTTCTTCTTTACTACAAAAAGGTTATGAATTGACTCATTTTGATAAAAGCCATTAAGCAGTGCTTTTTCGAAGTGGTACCTTGCTGCTGCAAATTGCTCTTGCTTATACAGTACCGTCCCCAAGTTGTAGTGAAATAGCCCTTTTTGAAACTTGACCTTGTTTTCAATAAGCACATCTTTGGCCTGATCCCAACTACCATCCACATAAAATTTTTGAAAACGCTCTAATGTTGTATCGATGACGACAATCCTTTGATTTTTCCTTACTTAGAATATAAAACAGGTTCAACGTTTTTATAAGATAGGAAAAGGAAAAAGTGAGTTTAAAGCAGGCTGGTCAGGATTATTTTGAACTTTATAAACAAGCATCCAATACTAGACTAGGAAAAGATGCCATACCTAGGGAAGCCGCTGCGCGGCAAATGGTGGGACCCTGGGTTTTATACGGTAAACAAAAATATTTTGATCTCACGAGCGACGAAGCATTTGGATATAGCCCTCCATTCATGACTCAAGAAGAGGTTTTTCAACAACCGGACACCGAGCTGACTGGATACTCATTCATTTACCGAATTAATAAGAGCGAACAGTTTGATTTAAAAAAGAGGATACAATTTCAAGAAATAGAATTCTCTGACGTTTTTAAGCCTGACTTTCGAATTCAGTCTACCTTTGTTTCCGACTGTTTGTTATGGGGTAACCAATATTCACTCAATATCATTCAGGATAAATCGGTATTCATATATTTATTTAAACTAAGTGACGATATCTTTTATGCATTAGCAAAAGAGAGAATCGAAGGACTTAATACTTTCAATGATGGAGTAACCAAGTTTTTGTTAAAGGGCCTTCCTTTAACAAACAAAGGAAAGCTTGCAACTCTTTTTACTAAGCACAGTGAACAACAAATAGCTCTAGTTGAGAAAGGATTTAACTTTAGTGGTAGGTTTATTTATAAGCCAGGCAAATCAATAAGAGAAAACTTAATAAAAAAGGGGATTTTGAGCTCTTATAAAGAGAGTGAGCAATATAATTTGCTTAAGATACCTTTATGTTTAACACAGAATGAATTAGCTTATATACTGGAAAGCATCCAAAAGGTTAGTTAACAATGTATATATTACGTTCTGTATCTCAAAATGACTTGGATGACTTGTTTAATCTTAGCTCTCTCGTTTTTTTTATTAACCTCCCTGAAGATAAAAAGTTAATAAAACGAAGAATTGATAGCTCTATTAAGGCCTTCCAAAAACCCTCTCAAAAAAAATATGAAAATTATTATATTTTTGTTCTCGAAGATGATGAAACAAATCAAGTGGTTGGTGTTTCTATGATTCATGCCCAACACGGAAATGAGACAGAACCTCATTTTTTTCTCAAGATAGATCATGAAAAAAAATTTAGCTCAAGTATCAACACAGGGTTTATCCATGGGACTTTAAAACTAGGCACAGATACTGATGGCCCAACTGAAATTGGCGGACTTGTTCTACATCCTAGATACAGGGGTAATGGCGAAAAATTAGGGAAGCAGCTTTCTTTTGTTAGACTACTTTACATGGGACTATTTCCTGAAAGATTTAAATCTATCGTTCATTCAGAATTAATGCCTCCACTTGATGAAAAAGGCAATTCTCCTTTATGGGAAGCTATTGGCAGACGTTTTTTGAATATGGGATATCAAGAAGCAGATAAGCTTAGTAGAAATAATAAGGAATTTATTTTAAACCTTTTCCCTTCAGAGATTATTTATCAAACATTATTGCCTCTTGAAGCAAGAGATTCTATTGGAAAAGTAGGAAAAGATACCCTGCCCGTTAAGAAAATGCTTGAATCAATTGGCTTTAAATATATTCAAGAAGTCGACCCCTTTGATGGAGGGCCTCATTACCGCTGCCCCTTAAAGGAAATTGCCCCTATTAAAAAATTAACATCTGCCAAAATAGCGATTGATCCGAAATTGAAATATTATGAAGATTATCTTATAACAAAAAAACATCCTGAATATGAATTTTGGTCAATAAGAATAAAAGGCAAGTTGGAAGATGGGGTTTTAACAATTAAGAACAAGAATATTAACTTAGAAATTGGTGACGTCGTTTCTTTAATTCCTTTTTAGAATTGTTTTTTATTCAATAATATTCCAGATGTTGTATTACTTCTTGGCTCTTCATCCATTTTTTCCTCCATGGCCATATCTACTGTTGAAGTAGAATTGCGGTAATTACGTATGGCCGTTTGGCAGTAAATCTTTGCATTTGCATTATGTAATCTTTTTCTTTCCTCTAGTAAGAAAATTGTAGCAGATGGTTGCTTATCCTTTATCTTTTGATCTTCTTGGCTTTTAATTTTTTTCAATTCCTCGTTTGATAGTACGCCAATGGATTCCAGAGCCGTTACAGGGCCAGAACGTTGCCCACTGTATGATGGAATATAACTTGAACCCACTGCCATTTTTTGGACTTGTTCATCCTCTACAAGGTGGAGAGGAATTATTTTGGGTGAACTAGGGTTTTGCTCGGAAGACTTCTCCTCCTTCTCTTCATTCTCCCTCTCTTGCCTTTGAGGAGCACTGACTCCTGTGCTGGTAGCACTTTCAACGTCAACGCTTAGAGCGCTGCTGGCAACCTTTCTCTTGCGCCCATCAGCTAGCTTTGTGAGCCGTTCAATACTATCAGGTGTTAGAACCCGCAGCATTTTCATCACAGTAGAACCTATCGGTCCAAGCATAAGACACTCCTCTAGTAGTCTTATCGGTAAAAGCTGCCATAAACTTGAGCAGGATACTCGGTTTTTTTCTTCCTCTTTTAGCTCTCTAAACCACTAATTTTACGTTAAAATTACTATAGACAATCTCTCATATTCGCCTTATAAATAACTCCATTGCCTAAAATGATGGGGTGTAGCGCAGTTGGTTAGCGCAGTAGACTGTTAATCTATTGGTCGAGAGTTCGAGTCTCTCCACCCCAGCCATTTTTTAAAGAAAATCATGAAAAGCATAATCAATAATTTCGATCTCATTTTAATGGAATTCAATGATTCATTTGAATTAAAAAAGAATGAATTTTTAAATGAATTTTCAAGCTCACTAACTCAAGAAGTGAATCAGATTGTTCAAGATTTAAAATTAAATTCTCGTAGTTTTTTTTGGCTTGAACAAATGCAAAATTTGTCAGAACTAAAGCAAATGATTGAAGAATGTGAAGAGAATCAAGATGATAATGGAGAAGATGAATTAACAGAATACCAGGATGTTATCTTCAGTGTCTTAAGTGAAAGTGAATATGCTCAGTTTTTCTTAGAAAAAAATGAAACTTTGCAATCGATTAAACAAGCAGCCATTGAAACGGTCATTTTAATTGAAGAAAAATTATTAAATTTCTCAAAGCTATATTTTCAAAACTCTAAAACAATTGGATTTTATGAAAACATATTTGAATTTGCAGAGTTTGATAAAAAAAGCATTGGACCAAGAGATCCAGACCACTTATTTATCAAAGAAGGTATTCGTTTTTTTACCTTTGATCAAAAAAATATCAAAATGCATATTTCAAATATTGAAAGGGCCTTAAATACTATTCAAATTGCTACACCTAAATCTTATGAAAGATTGTGTTTGTTCACAAAAACAATCATCCCTTTAAAAGAAGAATCAATGGTGAGCTACTCCGAGCAAAGCATTCCTGGGCACTCTATTATCAATCTGTATAATCGTGACCGAATTGATTTACTTGATGACTTACTTCATGAAAATGGCCATCACCACATGAATCATTTCCTAAACTCTGGCGATCTTATTGTTGAAGATGATGAGAAGAATTATTTCAGTCCTTGGCGAAATACGATGAGACCACTTAGGGGTATATACCATGCCGTTTTTACTTTTTATTGGGCCCTCGAACTTTTTTATGATCTAATTCACTGGAATCAATTTGAAGAAGAATTTTCAATCGATGAACAAAAGAAAATTATTAATAGATTCTTAGAAGAGTATGTCATGCTATCTTTTTGCCAAAAAGCTTTGGAGCAAGCCTATGACGAAGGCAAAATCCTTGAATTTGGAAAAGCTATTATTGATGAAACTTATGAACTTATAGATTTAAAGCATAAGACTTTTGAAAGATTAAAAGATAAAACAACTCAAAACTTAATTGATAAACTTAGCTCGAAAGTTCATTAAGATAACTCTGCATTTGATTGGCAGGCATCATATCACCTTTGGCAGCTGCAATATCTACACCTTTTTTAAATACTTCAATGGCCTTTAATTTATTTTCTAGTTTCAAGTAAGATTTCCCCAAAGCAAGGTAGGCAACAGAGTATTTAGGTTCAAAACTGATGACTTTCTCTAGATGCTCTACTGCTTTTTGATACTCACCTTTTTCTATTAAAATTTCTCCCATCCCATAATTGGCTAAAGTATCCTCTTCATCCATTTCTAAAACTTGTTTAAACATAGACTCTCGACGCATTAAATCTTCTTCTTTCTGTTTTAGTTTCTGCTCTATTTCTCTTTTTGACTGAGCTTCAACTCCAAGTTTTTGAAAAGTTTTAACAGTGGCCTTCGATTTCTCCTCTTCAGCTTCTTCAATTTTCCCTTGCTTCATATAATATAAAGACAAATTCGTATGGGCCATAACCGAAGATTCATCAATAGAAACAAGTTTTTTCATAAGTTCTACTGCTTTATCATATTGTTCGTGCCGACCATAAATAACTCCAAGAGATTCATAGGCATCAGAAAAAGAAGGGTCAAACTCAATGGCCATTTGTAAAATCTCAATAGCTTCATTTTCTTTGTCTTGATTCACAAAAAAATCGACGGCCTTATCATATAGTGTCTGAGCTTTTAATTTATTTGAAGGCTCTACAAATGGAAAAGTATAAACTGTGTATTTCTCATCTTTAATTATAATCTCTTTTCCATTAACTCGAAAATCTCTAAATATTTTAACTAAACAATAGCGTTGAGAGTTAAAAATAAACTCGGCAACGAGATGTCCCCTTTTCTGAGGGCCTATAAAAATATCCTCATCTAAGGGTTTTTCTCCTTTGAGTAGAACAGGATAATAACTTGCTCCTCTATTATTATAGATTTTTGAAACTATCTCTTGACCCAAAAAACAGCCTTTTGAAAAACTTGTTGCGCTCTCAATTAAGACTGTTTCTGTTATGGATTCATTTATACAAGCCTTCGAGAAACCAAATAAATTAAAGTATTGATAAAACTGCTCTTCACTGTGACCTTCGCTCTTTTTAAAAGAAAGGGAAAGACTTTGACCAAAAATATTTCCAGAATACTTGAGACTTGGTGTATTTTTAATAGATATATACTCATCATTGAAGGCGAGAGTAACATCTTCCATAATAATAAACTTCTCTAGCCTTTCAATTGCTTTATCATGTAAGAAAAGTGGAACAATTAACTTAGGAGTCTCAAGGTTTAAATAAAAAAAATAAACTTCTATTTTTCCCTTAATATCTAGAAAAGTATTAAGCTGAAACTCACCCTCTTTTAATAAATTGATATCATTTGTAGATTGACCTTGCATGAAAGCCTTGGCATCCATCCCTTGAAGCTCAATGACTGTGCATTTAAAACTAAAAAGTGATTTTTCGTAATGGTATTTTGCTAGATCCATTTATATTGAAAACGATTCGCCACAACCGCAGGTATTTTTCGCATTAGGATTATCAAAAACAAATCCTTTACCTTTTAGGCCATCTTGAAAATCAAGAACAATACCTTTCAAATAAATAGAAGACTTTGGATCTATATAGACTGGAATATTTCCAAGCTCAATGACATTATCTTTCTCTTTCTTTTCACTAAAATCAATTTTGTAAGATAGTCCAGAACAGCCACCACCGATGACTCCCAAGCGTAAACCCTTGCCTGCTGTATCCGAAGATTCAGTAAAAATCTTCTCAATTTGTTCCCGCGCTTTGTCTGTAATAGTTAAAAGTCCTGTGTTTTCCATGGTTTATTATAGCAAAAAACTCAGATTATTTCTATATGGCCAAAAATGCTGTGATTCTATATGGTTAGAGTATGAAACTCTACCATTATGTCCATTGCCCTTTTTGTGTGCGAGTCCGGATGGCCGCCGGATTCTTAAAAATACCTTACGAAAGTATCGTTTTGCCCTACAACGACGAGAAAACCCCTATTGATATTATGGGAGTTAAAATGCTCCCTATTCTAGTGGATAACGATTTTAAAACTAACGAGAGTCTCGTTATCATAAAGCATATTGATGCGACAGATAGATTGAGACTTAAGGAATTAGAAAACTCTAGTGAGTTTAAAAATGTTGAAAACTACCTCAATGAACTTGGAAGCAATATCCACTCTCTAGCAATGCCATATTGGATATACACAAAGGAATTTGATGAATCTTCTCGGGCATATTTTCAAAGTAAAAAAGAAATAAAAAGAGGTCCCTTCAAAGAACTTATTAAAAATAAATCGAAATATATCAATAATCTTAATATTTCCTTAGCAAAAATAGATGGAAAACTATCCCCTTTTTACCAATCATCTAAAATGACAATTTATGATATACTAATTGCATCACACTTATGGGGTATGTACACAGTTGCAGAATATCAGTTTCCAGTTAGGATTCATCAATATCTGCAGCAAGTATCACAAGAGTGTAATTTTGATTATCATGAAGATTTTTGGAGATAGTTGTTGGAAGCCATTGTTAAAGTGACGAATGCCGAGAAAAAAATTGCCTATTTTAAATTAAAAGAAGGGCAAACAATTACTATCGGTCGTAAAGATGGTTGCAACCTCACCATCAAAGATGATTTCTTAAGTGGAGAACACTGTACTTTAAGAATAGAAAATGGACATTTTGTAGCAAAAGATCTGGGTTCAAAAAATGGGACTTTTTTAAATGAAAGCTCCCTTACAGAAAATCACGTTTATATTGGCGATCAAATAAGAAT
>CAYGUN010000137.1:0-7605 GCA_964353025.1 uncultured Bacteriovoracaceae bacterium | reverse complement strand
GATATACTTAAGAATTAAAATGAAAAATTGCATTAACTTGAATAGCTTTTTGTCATCCATGACCTTCCTCCCTTCCTTGGTTGTCCATTTGGACAGAAAAGATTGGGTTTGGGACAGCCAGCTACTTGAAATAACTAGTTTTGTTTCATATTCCAATTTTTATGATACAATTTTTTTGATATTCCTCGTTCAAGCAAGGAATAACTTGAATAGCTTTATAAGAAAAACCTCTTGCTAACACGAGAGGTTTTTTGTTTTAGAAGTAATTAATTTCATATTTGAAATTAATTAAGTCCTTGAGCTAATGATTTTAAAAGAGATACCTGTAGCAAACTCCATTTAGCATTTTCACACATAATGAGAATAGGGCTCTTTTCAATTGTAATTGTCACTACCGCTTTATTGTCTTTATTTTCAATAAGAGAAAACTCATAAGCAAAGTGTGAATCATAATGGGCCATTAGATCACTCTGGGCCTTAGTTGCCATTTGAATATCGGCGTTATCTCCACTTGCACATGAATGAATAAGTTGGGTTTTTCCTTCCTCTTTTTCAAAAACATCTTTAAAAATAATATCTATATTTTGAGATTGAGTATTTTTTTGAATAAGAGAAAAGAAATTTTTAATAAAAGAGTGTCTATCTGTATTCCATAAAGATTTAAGTTTCTTAGCTTCAGTAAAAATATTCTCAAGCAAATTGAAGTTATTTTCAATAATCCAATTTCTTCTTATTTCACTAAAGCTTGTCTCTAAAGAACTTTGTTCATTGATTGTTAAAAAGTGAGGGTAGTCAGCACTTGAGACGATAGGGATAGTGCTGTTTTTCTTTTTAATAAATTCTATAGTTTGCTCATTGATAAACTCAGGTGCCACGATAGCTGCAGAAAAATTCTCTTCAGAAAGTCCTTCGAAATCTACAATACTTGGGTTTAAAGGGCCTTGAATTGAGACTAAAGAAATATTATCTACTGAATGACAAACAGCTATTCTTTCCACATTATCCTCCGGTTCTTATCAAGAATTGTAGCAAGAAATCACGAGTATCTTCAAGTTTATTTGTGGGGTAAAATAACAATATGAAGATATTTATGGCCCTTTTCTTCTGTTTAGCTGCTTATTCTCAAGATGAGCGCTATTTCAGACAGCTTTTCACTGGAGAATTGGAGCCTTTTAAAATTGAAGAAAAAACGTTTAAATACGTTATTCGCTCTCAAGGTTACCAATTAGATATAAATGATAATGGATTTTTGGAATCTATCTATCTCGCAAAAAAAGACGGGCTTGACTATATTGATATTGAAGATTTTGAGGGAACTAAAGTTTTTGAAGGACGTCTTTATAGTTATGGCCCTTTAAGTAAAGTCTATAAAATTACAAAGACGAAAATCTCTAAACATACTAATGTTCTTATTATTCATTATTATGAAGGTAAAACGGATTCAAGAAGATTTGAAGCCACTGCCAGGCTTTATTTTTTAAGCTACGACAAGAAAGATGGCCATTGGGGACTGGCCCAAGGCCCCAACTTTTTTCATGAAAAAGAATTATCTAAAAAGCGATATTGGAATAGGGACTACCATATTAATATTAATGATTTTGATGCGAATGGGATTAAAGAAATTTCAGTCAGCTATAATCATATTAATAGAGTTTATAAATATCAAGGGAAAGGGGTATGGAGCCAGTTTTAAGCTGCTTTCTTATAATCTTCTTCGTCGTCTGATTTATCTGAATTCTTATCTTTCGATTTGTTAAATACTGATTCAGATTCATCATATTTAGAAATAATCTTGAGCTCTACGACCTTATTGTCTTGGGCCTGCTTATCATAAGTGGCCATAACAAATTGCCAGCCAGCAAAGGGAAGTGAAATAAGTCCTAGTAAAATGAGCAGTGTGGTTAAAGTAAAAGAAGTGCTTTCTGTTTTGGCTTCTGCTCTTTCCTTATTATATTGATTAAGCTTCGCTTGAGCATGGGCCTTAAAATTGAAGGCCGCAATTGGTCCTAGTTTTTTGTTTAGTTCTTTAACATCTTTACTAATTTCCGTGAATGGCTCAACCGCAGGAGAGCGCGACTGACCAAAAGCAATTAAAGACGTTAATAATGTAAGAAATACTGTAATTTTCATGTGTTACACTTCCTATACTCCTTATCGGTTATTTATTTCCAGGACTTAAGGGGGAAAAATCTCTCATTAAATATTCAACAAAATAAATTTCTTTTAAAGTTATCAAGATTTTACGCCGAAATGAATACTAGAGAACTTTGAAAGCGAGTTGTATATGAAAAGTTTTTTCCTCGCCTTTGCCTTTTGTGTAGTTTCTTTTTTTGGATTTTTATCCACTTCAGGAGTTCTACAAAAAGTTGATACGAAAGCAAAGGTTGTAAATGATTTCCACAAGAGTGCACTAATTTTAGCGCATGATAATAGGCATCTGAAACTTCAGATAAGTGATTTGAAGTATAAAGTGCAAGAGCTCGAATCAGAGAATAAGTTCCTACGTATTGAAAATGAGAAAATGAATAATAAAGGTAGAAAGATTGCTTCTACTGAAACCATCACCATCGATCGCAAGGGCGGAAAAGACTACGTCCAATATGATATCTATCAGTGGTCACCAGATAAGCTTTTGGCCATTGGTGATAAAGAATTTCAATACAATAACTTTGAAAAATCAGCTCAATATTTGCATGAACTAATCAAGAGATTTCCAGCTCATGCTAAAGTAGATGATAAAGTGTTATTTGAAGCGGGAATCGCGGCTTATGAATCAAAGAAATACTATAACTGGGCCGAAGAACATCTAGAAAAACTCGTAAAGGCTTACCCTCAGTCAAAATTTTATAGAGGTGCCAAGCTTTGGTGGGCGCTGTCTCGTCTTAAGCAAGGTGATGATAAGGCCTTTTATGAAACAGTAGAAGAGTTTAGGTTGAAATATAGAAACACTGAAGAATGGAAAATTTTAAGTAAACATTATGAAGAATTTACTACACGTTATAAAAAATAGTTTTCTTGCACTTCTTTTAGTGTCAGGTGCCCATGCTAAGTCTGTAGCAAGGGTTGCCTCTGTTAAAGGAGATGTTTTTGCAATTTCAAAAGATGTCACTTTCAAAGTAAGTGAAGGTGATTATTTTGATGATTTTACAGAAATACTAACTGAAGAAAGTGGGCAGATTTCATTTGTAGACTACTATGACCATACATTTCACTTGTCTAGTTCAGGTCACATAAAAATAATGAATAAAATTTTAGAACTTCGTTCAGGACATGTTTGGATTCAATCAAAAAGTCGAGATAAGAATTTTTCTATTCAGACATCAAACTCTGATACTACCTATGCTGACTCTGAATTTATTGTCTCCTACGATAGTAATGTGGGGAAAACTCAATTAATGGTGGTTAATGGCACTGTGAATTTTTCAAATATTTTAGAATCTCATGTTAAGTATACAGTAGATGCTGGACAATTTTCATTTGTTGACCAAAAGTATGATGATGGGCTTCCTCGCAATCCAACCAGAACAGGTTTTAAGTCTTTTAAAACAGTCATGAATTTCTTTAATGGCATTCAGGCAACTGATAAAGGATTCATGGATGTGATGGAAACTCAGTTAAGTGAAGTTGATGAGAAAATGGTAAAGCAAAATGGAACACGCTCAATTGCTTCAGTTCCAGAAGGGCCTACTTCAGGAAAGGGAAACGCCATTATCTTGACTCGTGATCAAAAGAAAAAAGGAACGGGTAAAATCCTTTTTATTTCCTCAGTTAAGAAAGAGGAAGCTTCCAGGCTGCCTGCTTCAAGCCAGATTTCAAAGTCATATTTTTCTATGATCGATAAAAAACAACCGGTCAAGAAGAAGAAGTCCGTAGGTAAAGTTAAGTATACAGGCAAGAAGACGTCTGTGAGAGTTTTTGGTTTCTCTGACTTGGAAGAGGTAAAGCCTAGTTTTCCTGAAAATTCAAAAGCTTTTGAAAAAGAAGTAAAGCAACCAGCAACAGTAAAGTCCATCGTTGCCCGTAAAAAGAGTGTCACTCGTACCAAGCGAAAGCCAGCTAATGATATGACTGGTGATGCTGCGTATCAAGGATATGACCAAAGGGCCTTCGAAAAGTCTCTCAACCAAGAGTACAATAATCAAAAGAAGCACCCTGAAGAAGTTAATGAACTGATTGATGAGCTTCAAAATTACCAAGAAGACTATACTAAGCAGTATTAATTTTCTTTTAAAAATCCCTATGCTATAAGAAGAAGAACAATTACCACCCCTTAGAAGGTCTATATGTTCTATTCTGATGAGTCCGCACTTACCTATGATGACGTTTTACTTATGCCTGGCTATTCTGAAATTTTGCCCCATGAAACAAATTTAGAAACTAAATTCAGTAAAAATATCTCAATGACTATTCCGATAATTTCTTCGGCCATGGACACTGTGACAGAAGCACCGGTGGCCATTGTGATGGCCCAAGAAGGTGGGATTGGTGTTATTCATAAAAATCTCACCGCAGAAGCCCAGGCCTTTGAAGTTGAAAAAGTAAAAAAATATGAATCAGGAATGATTATTGATCCAGTAACCATTGGACCTGATGAGCAGCTTTCTCGTGTGGTTGAGATGACGGCCAAATACAAAATTTCAGGTGTTCCTGTTGTTGATAGTTCAAATAAACTTGTTGGCATTATCACCAATCGTGATATGCGTTTTGAGGAGAATTTCAATCAAAAAGTAAAAGATGTCATGACTTCAAAGGGCTTAGTCACCACTGAAGAAGGAACGGATTTTGAGAAGGCCAAAGGTATTTTGCAAAAACATCGAATTGAAAAACTTCCAGTAGTTGATAAAAATGGAGTCCTGAAAGGTTTAATTACCATTAAAGACATTGAAAAATCTATCGCTTATCCAAATTCAAATAAGGATAAGCTTGGTCGTCTTCGTTGTGCCGCTGCTATTGGTGTAGGAGAGAAAGAGTTTGAAAGAGCAAGGCTTTTGGTTAAGGTCGGAGTGGATGCTATTGTCATTGATACGGCCCATGGACACTCAAAAGGTGTTATTGAAATGGTAAGCCTCATAAAAAAAGAATTTAGTGATGTTGATGTTGTTGCAGGAAATGTAGCAACAGCTGCGGCTTGTGATGCTTTAATTAAGGCCGGAGCAGATGGAATCAAGGTAGGAATTGGTCCTGGTTCAATATGCACAACCAGAGTTATTGCGGGAATTGGTGTTCCTCAAATGCAGGCCATTATGGATTGCAAAACTGTTTGCCATAAATCAGGTGTTCCTTTTATTGCTGATGGTGGAATTAAATATTCAGGGGATATTGTTAAGGCCTTAGCAGGTGGGGCGAGTACTGTCATGGTCGGTTCCTTATTTGCAGGGACCGATGAATCTCCTGGTGAGATGTATAGTTATCAAGGCCGAACTTATAAAATGTACCGCGGGATGGGATCTCTTGGTGCCATGGTAAAAGGCTCTAAAGACAGATATGGGCAAGCCGGAGTCCAAGATGATGTAAAACTTGTTCCTGAAGGCATTGAGGGACAAGTTCCTTATAGAGGTTCACTCTCATCAAATATCTACCAACTTGTTGGTGGATTGAGAGCAGGGATGGGCTATGTAGGAGCATCAAATTTAGCTGAACTTAAAGAGAAATCAAAGTTTGTTAAAATTACGGCGGCTTCTTTAAAGGAGAGTCACCCACATGATGTTATGATTACAAAAGAGACTCCTAATTATAGGCTTAGTTAATGAAAGAAAAAATTTGGATAGTCGACTTTGGTTCTCAATATACTCAGCTTATTGCAAGAAGAACAAGGGAACTCGGTTTTTCAAGTATTATCATGCCTCTTGAGGCGACAATAGAGAAACTCAATTCAGGAGAAATTCCAGAAGCTTATATTTTATCTGGTGGCCCTCATTCTATTTTTGAAGATGATTCGAACTTTTCAGCGTTATTTAAAAATTCGCAGATTCCTGCTCTTGGTATTTGTTACGGAATGCAGATAATGGGGCATATCTTTGGTGGAAAAGTAGAGCGCGGCCATCAAGGTGAATATGGGATGGCCACAGTTGAGGCACAAAATGGTTTTGAAATTAAAGGTGTGCCTCAAAAGCTTAATGTTTGGATGAGTCACTTTGATCATATGAGCAAACTTCCGACAGACTTTGAACTAATTTATAAAAGCTCTAACGGACTTTTAGCTGGAATGAAACATAAAACTCTACCAAGGCTTGCCCTCCAGTTTCATCCAGAAGTTCACCATAGTGAATTTGGGCGTGAAGTACTGACGTATTTTCTCAAAGATATAGCAAAACTTGAAAAAGATTGGTCAACCAGTACCATGGTAGATCTTTGCGCCGAAGAAGTGAGAAAGATTAAGGGTTCTAAGGTCTTGTGTGCTTTCTCTGGGGGAGTTGATTCTCTAGTTGCAGCAACTCTTGCTCACAAAGAATTAGGTGATGATTTGCATTGCTTTTTTGTGGATAATGCACTTTTGCGACCTCAAGACATGATTCATATTGAGCTGTTGAAAAAAGAGACGGACCTTAATATTGAAGTCATTGATGCCAAAGAAATTTTTATGAAAAATTTTAAAGGTATCGATGACCCTGAGAAAAAGCGTAAGGCCATTGGTAATACTTTTATTGAAGTGTTTGAACAAAAAATTCATGAGTACGAAAAGTCCCATGGCTTTTCTTTTGAATACCTTTTACAAGGAACGATTTATCCTGATGTGATTGAATCTGTGAGTCCTCATGGCAAAAGTGGGAAGTCTGCGACAATTAAATCTCACCATAATGTGGGAGGACTTCCTGAAAGAATGAAGCTCAAGCTTTTGGAGCCTCTTCGATTTCTTTTTAAAGATGAAGTCCGAGTTATGGGTGAGGTATTAGGGCTCAAGCACGAGAGAGTGTATCGTCATCCTTTTCCAGGCCCTGGTATTGGAATTCGTGTTTTAGGAGAACTTAAACCTGAATCAATTATCAAAGTTCAAAAATCAGACCAAATACTTTTTGAAGAATTAATGTCATCGGGAAATTACGAGAAATGTTGGCAAGCTTTTACTGTTTTACTTCCAGTTAAAACAGTTGGAGTGAAAGGTGATGCCAGGGCCTATGAAGAAGTGATTTGTCTGCGTATTGTTGAAAGCATTGATGGAATGACTGCTAGGTGGAGTAATTTCCCATATGAATTTTTATCAAAAGTCTCATCTCGAATAACAAACGAAGTCGCTGGAGTGACTAGGGTTGTTTACGATATAACTTCAAAGCCACCAGGGACTATTGAGTGGGAATAACTGCAAGAGCATAAACTCTCTTGCAGCCGTATTCTTATTATCTAAACCTTGAAAGTTTTAAAGTGTTAATAGGTAGTTCTTTCGTACCACTTGGTAAGATGTAAACAATAGGAATTACAAATTGAGCAGTATCAGCTTCACTAAATTTCCCACCAGAAAAATAAGGAGTACTCATATTAGCAAAGACAATAGGCATGCTAAGTTGTGTTCCGTAATTATAAGTAAAAAAGCTTGCAATAGGCATTTCAATTCTTAGACTTGCAACTATTTCATAAACAACGACATCGATACCGTAGTAACCAGAACCA
>CAYGUN010000136.1:0-7614 GCA_964353025.1 uncultured Bacteriovoracaceae bacterium | reverse complement strand
CTCCAGCAGAAGCACAACAATCTCTTAAAACACTACAGAGTGCATTGGCAAAAAAACCAGATGATATTAAACAAAAAGAAGTAGCCGTTGTTCATAAGCGGAATAAGCCAATGAAAAGTAGTCTTAAGATTAATGTTAACAGCATTCAATTGAATAAAATTGTCGCTAAAAAACAAACAAATTTTGATATCCGTTTTTATGATAGCTTTTATGACGTTTATTCGGATCATGGTACTGCAAGTGTTATCATTAAGACGAAGTTAAATAATAGAATGTCTGTTAGAAGTGCAAATATTATTGCCCACGGACATATACCAACTAATACAGATCTCGTGTTTGAGCCTGAAAATTTTGAAATAGATATCCCCGTTATTGAGTCAACGGCATTAGAAGAATTGCTTAATAAGTCAAAACTCACAGGACGAGGCGGTTATGTTTTAGTGCAACTAGATTCAGAGAGATTAACTGATGAAGTAAGAATTGATAAGGCCTTTGAGAAACAACTTTATCTTGATGAAGGATTTAATATTGTTGAACCAGGGACGAGTGACTATTTATATATGCTCTTTGTTGGAGTCGAGCCAGGCAATGCCTTGGTGAGCTATGTGACAAAAAACTCTGAAGTGGCATCGAAAATAATTTTCATTACTGAAAATGAATTATATTTTGATACCAATGAATTTATACGAAAAAGCAAAGATGAATTTGACTTGGTAGAGAACCATTTATTAGGAAGTAAAAACCTTGAGCTTATTCTCTCTCAAAACGAAATCAATCTTCTTGCAAGTACAAAATCACCTAATAAAAAAGGCCTTAACAATTATATTTATAAAAATGTTCTTTATCCGCTAGGAACTCGTCAGTACAGTGTTTTAAAGCACCTTAAGGATGTTATTTTTATAGGTAGATGGAATAATTCACTTATAGAAGTTCCAAGCGAAGATTATATCAAATTTATTATGGATAAATTTAAAATGGATAATATTGGCAGTCAATGTGTAATACAGGTTAATTTATCCAAGCCAGCAAAGAGAGCTGTTTCAACAGGAAGAACAATTCAAGGGCATATGAGGATTGATAAAAAGATTTTAGATACTGATGGCCAAATCTTTGAAGAAATGAGCGAAAACAGCAGTAAGATTTTTATAGTAGGTGAGCAGCAAGGTGTTATTAATGCCAAGGTTTCATACCTAGATGGCAGCTTTGATTATTTGCAAACTTATTGTTCAGAAGATACATATCTAGTAGAGCAACTTTAAGTTATAAGCACTTTTCATTTTTTACAAATTTCTCAAGATTCATAGGAAAATTTCTTCTAATCTGTTCATGAGTGGGCTTAAAGTATTTTGTTTCAGGAAGGTTGATATCTGAAACAATAAGCAGTCCTTTTTTATATAAAGCATTCTTTTTTAACAAATGAGGATTTAATTTTTTTAAACCTTGTCCATAGTTTTCAAAAAATTTATTAGGTCGTATAGGGCATTTTGTTACATAGAGAGTTGGTTTTGCTTTTTTTTCATTCTCATTAAATTTTATTCCATAAATTTGTTCTCTGAATTCAAATAAATGAGCAAGTGCTAAAAACTCTGCATAGTAATTCTCTGAAGCAAAGCCATGATGATCAGAGTTGTAGTGCTTAAATATATTTTCAAGATTAAGGGGATATTTTCCTTTTAATTCTCTCTTGGCCCTTAGTAGGTGACTAGTACCTGAATGGTAAGCCGTAATAGCAAGATCCCAGCTGTTTAGAATGGAATAGTTTTGTTTTAGTAAATGAAAAGCTGCAATAGTGGAAATATAAGGATTTAATCTAGCATCAATATAGTTATTTTTATAAGGCATAAGTTGTTGTGCTGTTGATGCCATTATTTGCCAAAGGCCAGTTGCTCCAGTTTTTGAAACAGAATCAGGATTAAAATCAGATTCCAATATGGGCATAGCAATAAGTTCTTTGGGAAGTTCAAAAAAGTTCATGTAATGCCTGATGAATTTAATATAGGGAAGAGATTTGGAAATAGAGTTATTTATACTATCTCTTTGCCCTGTTTGAATTCTTGTATTTAAAGCAAGTTCTTTAAAAAAAGAATCTTTACTCTCAGATGGTATTTCTTTGTTTTCTTCAATGGCCTTCCAAATCATTTTCTCAAAATCACTTTCGGCCTCTTGGTTTTGGGCGAATTTCATGAGTGTCTTTTTTAAGCGTGAAATATATTCTGAGGCGATTTGATTTTGTATTTTAGAGCGATAGATTAAGTCTTTTTCATCTAGTTTTGTGAAATCTAAAGAAAAATAAATAAGTCCAAGATCCTCTTTGTCATGAATTATTGTTTGTTCACTGGTGTAACGAGAGTAAACATCCATCCAAAATAAAGTTTTCTTTTTAAAATAATGAGATATATGAAACTCGTTACTAATTAAATTCTCTTTATCATTAATAATTTTATTTTTAATAGAGTCTTCATAATACGGTTTGGCAAAAGAGACATTTACTCTGTTTATTTCAACTTGCTTTTGCAGATAAGCTTGAGTTTGATTTAAATCAAAGATGGTATCAAATTCTTGAGCTTGAATAAGAGAAAGAAAAAATAGAAAAATCATAGGTCTCTAATTTTGCTAAAAACTTCCATCGTTCTTTTGTAACCAGATTTAACAGCATGGGAAGCAGCTTTGGGGTTAAGTGAAAAAGAGCTTGCGAAAAAAAGTTGGTAGTCCGAATGATCTGGATAAATATCAATAAGGTGAACATCCTTTTTAATATTTAGTTTCTTCTCTAGAATTGACATAATATTTCTTCTATTCTTTTTACTAAAATTTTCACCTTTCATGTAATCATTGACTGTATTGATAATGTCTAGTGCCGTTGCGCGCCTTGCTCTAGAGGCCACAATCTTCTTTTGAATCATAAGCAAAATGGCCTGAATGCATATATTGGGAAGCCCATAATTTACCAAGGAGCCCACTTCGTCGTGATAATGATATGGAGTATGTGTCCATGAACTAACAATAACATCACAATTATTATCTTCAGCAACATGAGTTGAAAGCGTCTCTCTAATCTCACCATCAATATAATAATCAACTTGACCAGTGAGATTATTGACTACAGGGTAGGGAGTGTAAAAAGGTGGTACACTCATACTTGCTGTTACAGCATCTGAAATTAAAGTACCAGTATAGTATTTTGCAGTAGAATCATGCCCTGGGTTTGGGAAATTATATTTACTAAAAATTACCTTACGTGAATGGTCAAGTTGAGTGGCCACAACAAATAAATCTGCCTTAAGCTCTTCAAAAGTATCATTATTGACAATGACATTCTCCAAAAGATATTGCTTTATGCCTTCTGTAGAAAAAATTCCTGAAAAACTTGTAAACAATTTGAGTCCTTGTTTAATAACAGGAGGAAATCCATCAAAGGGATGATAAAGATCGGACTTAATAGGCTTAATTTTGCTTCTTTTGAGATTAAAAATCTCTTTATAAGTAATCGACTTGAGAGGTGATTTAAGCCCCATGGTGGCATTGATAATGTCTTGAGGGGTATAGCCCAGTGCGAGGTAAAGGCATATCATTGAACCTGCAGAAGAACCAACATAAGTAGAAATTTCAAAATTATTTTTGTGTCCAGGAATATCAATACTATTTTTATTACTTTTTAGCACAAAACCAAGCTCCTCAAGAGCAAGGGCCACTCCTAAGTGCCAAGAGGCAGCTTTCACAACTCCTCCTGATAAAACAAGAGCAATTTTCTTATCTTTTAATTCTGAAAAATTTATTCCATCCATTTTAATTCATTATAATTGAATATTCTCTTTAAGAGAATGTCTTATTTTTTTGCTCTATTTCCAGATATTCATTATCATATATATATCTAGGTGATTGATTCTTAAGAACTTAAAAAGAGTTGAAATGATAGGTCCACAAGAAAAATGGTTAACAATTGTTGAGTATTCAAACTTTAAGAAGCTCTCAATTTCAACAATTAGAAGATATATCAAGTCCAATCGTATTAAATACAAAATGGATGATGGTAAATATCTTCTTTATTGTCCCAATTATGTAGATGATGGGGAATTAATAAATAAAGATTTGGAGCTTATTTCTGAACTAGAAGCAGAGAATAGAGGGTTAAAACAAGAGAATAAAAAATTAAAAATAGAAACTCATGAAATGAGAATGCTGATTGATCTTTACGAGAGTCAACTTGGGATAAAGAAAGAAGATGACAAATTACCGGAGATTCCAAAGTAATGTTAAAAAAATTAATACCTTTATTATTTATATTTTTAAGTTGTAACGTATTTGCTGAATACAGCATGAGAAAATGTCTCTTATTACCCATAACAGATTCTGTTGGAGGAGCAATTGCCTATAAGGTTCATCAAGAGCTTGAGGATTATCTCATGGGCAGTGGATGGTGTTCTTATAGCTCAAATTCACCATTGATTGCTATATTTGCAAAGTATAGAAATAAACTAGAAAGCTATTTAAAAAACCCTGATGTCATTCAAGTAGCAGCAGAGAAAACTCAAGCGGGTTCTATTTTAAGAATCAATCTTGTAAGTCATATATCAGGGGTTGAAGTACAGTTTGATGTTGTGGGAGACAATGGTGTTGATATCTATTTTTCAGAAAAAGTGCTTCTTAATAAAGATGATGTTAAGTTAATTGTTCAAACAATCAAAAACTGGCTTCTTCTCTATGAAAAAAATATTCCCTATGATGGACGAGTTGTGGGTGTTTTGGGTGACCAAATTACAATTGATATAGGAAGAAATTATCGAGTGGGAATATCTGATGTCATTAAAATTAGACGTGCTATTAATAAAAAAAGGCATCCACTGCTAAAAAGAATTGTTGAATGGGAAACTATCCATTTAGCAAAGGGCAAAATTTTTAATGTCTCTGACGATCAGGCACTAGGAACAATTAAAACTTATACTTCAAAACAAAAAGTCTTGGTTGGTGATTGGGTGTCAGTTATAAAAGCAGAAGAAAAAGATATCACTCAGAAATATAGCTACCCTGAAGTTAAAGCAAATGAATTTGGTAAAATTGGAAATATTGGTATTAATTTAGAATTTTCTAAAACAGATGTGTCAAACGTTTACAACGGTTCTCGCAGCGTAGGTTCGACGATTATTGGACTTGGAATTGAGTCTGAAGTTTGGATAACGAGAGAGTATTTAGGCATGTTTGAATTTGGAAGACGTTTCGGTGCTTTATCTAGAAAATCAGGAACATTATCCGGAAGTGATACTGTTAGTATAACAGAAGGAACTTTTAAGCTTATGGGTGGTTACCGTTATTTACCACTAGGCTTTTTTTATGGGCCACAAGTTGATTTTTACGGAGGCTATGGAGTTTATTCATTTAACATGGATTCATCTACTACGGATGGTTTTGGAGAAAATGAAATTGGTGGAATTATCATGGGTGTAAAAGCCTCCATTCCTCTTCAAAAGGTTTTTAGGGCCTTTGTAAAAGCAGAAGTTATGCCAATTCCAAAATTTAAAGAAACAGCAGGGCTCTATGGTGCGGCCCAAAGTGAATCTTCAGTCCAAATAGAGCTTGGAACAAAATATAGATACAATCCTCTTATTAATTTAAATGGCTCTCTGCAACTAACATCCAACAAAGCAAGCTTCGCTGGTGGTAATCAAATACACTATAGAAGCACGGTATTTAAATTTGGCGGTTCATTCAGTTTTTAGTAAATTGACTAGATGTTAGTATTTGCTCAATTCATACAAGAAACAGTTGATTTTATCTGGGGTCTTCCACTTCTCATTTTTCTGCTTATTTCAAATATAATTTTGCTCTCTTATTCTCGGTTTAGACCGATAAAGGGAATTTTTCATGCATTTGGTATTCTTGTTAGAAAGGAACATCATGATGATTCAGAACCTGGACAAATTACTCACTTCCAAGCACTAACAAATGCATTATCCGGAACAATTGGTCTGGGGAATATTTCAGGGGTTTCTATTGCCATTATGCAAGGAGGCCCAGGGGCCATTTTTTGGATGTGGCTAGCGGCTTTTCTTGGTATGAATACTAAGTTTTACGAATGTACCCTGTCTGTTTTGTATCGGGGTGTTGACTACAGGGGAGAAGTTCAAGGTGGCCCCATGTATGTCATCGAAAAAGTTTGGCCCAATAAGGGTAAGTATTTAGCTTTGTTTTTTGCCGGCTGTGGGCTTTTTGGAACATTAGGGCTTTTTCAAATTAATCAATTAGCAGATTTTACACAGCATTCTTATGCTGTTCCAAGAATGGCGACTGGTTTAATTTGTGCGTTGGCCGTTTTTTTTATTTTGCGTGGTGGAGTTGTTCGAATTGCACAAGTAACAAGCAAGCTTGTTCCATTAATGGGATTTATTTATATTATCACTTGTTTAGTTATTCTTTTTTTAAATTATGAAAAAATCCCAAGCTTGTTTGGAGAAATATTTTCCCATGCTTTTACAGGCAAAAGTATTCTGGGGGGGATTGTTGGTCACAGTGTAAAAGAAATCATGATTACTGGTATTAAAAGAGCAACATTTTCTAATGAAGCGGGTTTAGGAACGGCTCCTATGGCCCACTCAAATGCTAAAACAAATGAACCTGTTAAGGAAGGCTATGTGGCGATGTTGGGACCTTTTTTAGATACTATAATTGTTTGCACACTAACGGCATTTGTTGTTTTAATCGTTGATAAACAGGCTTCATTTTTAACAGCAAGTGGAATTGTTTTAACGGCTCATGTTTTTGAACAATCTTTGGGCGTATTTGGAAGGCATCTACTTGCTGTATCCATTTTTTTATTTTCCTTCACGACCATAATTGGAATGGCCAACTACAACTCAAAGTGCTGGGACTTTATTTTCAAGGGAAAGAAATTTTTTAAAAATAATACTTTTATACTTTATTTTTGTTTAACTATTATTTTTGGTGCTGTGGTGAAAATGAATATTGTTATTAACATGATGGATATTTGCTATGGGCTTATGACAGTTCCTAATATCATAATAACCGTTTTCATGGCACGTGAAGTGACGCTTAAAATGAAAGAATATAATAAAAAATATGGAATCTAAAAAAATTAAAAAACTAGAAAAAGAAATTTTAAAGCACAAAGAGCTTTATTATAAAGGAGTACCTGAAATTTCAGATTTTGAGTTTGATCAACTTGAAAATGAATTGAGAGAGATAGATCCTTGGAATAAATTGCTTGAAACAGTGGGGACCCCAGCAAACTTAACAAAAAAAATAAAACATGAAAAAAAAATGCTCTCACTTAATAAGACTTATAAAACAGAAGACCTCACAAGTTGGATGGGTGAAAATGAAACAATAAGTACATTTAAAATAGATGGGTCTAGTTGTTCTCTGGTTTATAGTAAAGGTTTGTTATATCAAGGGAAAACGCGAGGTGACGGTTCTGTTGGTGAAAATATATTAGAGAAAATTAAATTTCTTCAAAATACTCCTTTAGAATTAAATCAACAAATTGATATTGAGGTAAGAGGAGAAGTTTTTTGTACTGAAGAAAACTTTTTTCATTTGTCTGAAAAAATGCTTGAACGAGGCCTTGAAAAACCAACATCTCAAAGAAATATTGTTGCAGGG
>CAYGUN010000135.1:0-7659 GCA_964353025.1 uncultured Bacteriovoracaceae bacterium | reverse complement strand
ACAAGGATATTGTTTTTGTGGCCCATGGTGCTTCAACTCTTTATCCCAATGTTGTTGAGCATGCTATGGCCCAACTTAAAGATATGGGCTCAATCGCACAATACGCAGATACTTGGCGTGATTTTGTAGGAACTGATTGGAAGCAAATTGAAGGTTTAATTGAAGCTGGTTTTTGTAAAATCAACACGGATACAGAAAACAGACAAACTTACCTGGCTTCTTTATTAGCTGCAGTCAAAAAAGGTCCTGCCACAATTGATATTAGAAATTTTGAGAAGGCCACTTATAAAGGGCTTTATAACTCTTACGTGCAAAAGCTCATCATGGCCGGAAATTACGGCGTTTGGCATGAGCCTAAAATTGATATTAACTCATTTAAATTTGAGCTTTAAATAAAAAAGCCCCTCTTGTTGAGGGGCTTTTTTTTACTTTTTGAATAACTTATTACAATCTTTTTTAGGGACATAATTTTTTTTCAGAATTTTCTCAAACTCTTCAGAGAATCTTTTCATATTTTCCTTGGCAGTAGTTTGAGTTTGACCCTGTTTAAATTCTTTCGCCATTTTAATGGCATCGCTTTCTTCTTGAACAATATCATCAAAAAAGCCACCTAGATTATTTTCAACTCCAAGCATTTCTCCGTGTTCTCCAGGGTAGGTATATCCTAAAAGTTGATAAAATTCTTTTTCATTCATGACACCACGTTTGGCTATTTCTTTAATTCTTTCAGCGTACCAAGCTCTATCATGGGCCTTAAGGAAATCTTCAATAATAAGTTTTTCCATGTCGGCGAGAATTCTTCCCATTCTTTCCATTTCTTCGGCCGCAGGGTTTTGATGACCTCTCTGCATGGTTGCACTAACAAGTGCTCCTTCCTGGTGGTCGTAGATAACTCCTCTTGGATCATGTCCCAGTTTTTTTAAAAGAAAATAAAGATCCTTTGAAACCTGAGTAATATCACCACTTGCCCCACTTCTAATTTGCATATTAGCACTAGCACTTAGTGGATCTTCACTTAAGAAAATTTTCTCCATCGCTCGTGCTGCAAGCCCATTATAAATACTTCTTAAAAGTTCTGGTGCACTATGACCAAATCCATTGGAGTGAGAATTTGTGTAGCTGACAAATCCACCAATCCCGGCCTTAGGAGAGTAGGTGACAACATGACGAATACGAGCACCAAGCCTGACTCCCATATAAGCATGGCCAAATTCATGAATAGAAGTAAGAAGTCTTGCTTTATTTACTTTCCCATAAAGCTCAGGTGAAGGAAATCTTAGAACAACTTTTCTTTCAAAGAGATTTGTCCAAGGACCAGTCTCGTCAGCTCCCCTGATTTTTGCGACAACCAAAGGCTCGTCACTTTCGGAAGTAACTGGTTTAAAGTCAAACTTCAGCACAATTGGATTACGAGTAAGTCTAGAGTTTTTTGGAATATTCTTAAGAGCATACTCTAAGTCTTGCCCAACAATGTCTTGAACTGTCATGACCGTATTTCTTGCTCCTTCAGAAGGTATAACTCCTTCAGAGAAAAGATAATTTCTATACTCTGAAGTAAATTCTGTAAAAATTTGGCTTAGGTTTTTTTCTGTCTTAGGGTCTGTGAATTTCTTATTAACAATATTCTCATAGGTGAGCCTGATTAGTTTTTCATACTCATAATGAGTAAGTGGCTTCACAATAAAAGAGTTGTTGATCATCCGACTTACAGTTTCTGGTAAGAAAAGACTTCCAAATACAGATTTCTTATTAGCGAGAGTACCACTCATCATATGCCAAGCATTCATCACATCATCGATTGAAGTCAGTCTTGGGTCTGCTTCAAAATGAAACCTGTCTGTTCCAAAATTCATGGTAACAAAAGTAAAAGCATTTCTAATATCAATTTGAACATATCGGGAGCTGTAACCATTTGTGATAGATTTCTCTAGGCGTCCACTATTTAGTAATTCTTTAATGGCAGACATAACAGGGCGGTCTACAATTGCTCCATTTTGAGGATTAATTTCATAAACTTTGTCTAATTCCTCAATAAGAAGAACATATCTATCTTCAGGGCCAAATTGAGATGTTTTCTCTCTTAAATCATTAAGGAATTTATCAACCGAAGCACCTTCATTTGCTTGATAATCTTGCATATTAAGTTGGACCACTTTAAGCCCTGTGTATTTTGCTGTCAGTTTAGCGATTTCACTTTTTCCAATACCTGGGAATCCTGCCATCAAACTAAATACGGGACGATCTAAGTTTTGGATTGGGCGAGAGGCAAACTCATGAAATCTTTCTTCAATAAGTTTTGTAATTTGTTCTTGTCCTATAATATGCCGATTTATATCGTCAGCGATTTCTTCTTTTACAGCACCTGTTTTAGGAAATCGTGCCTCATAAATTTGCTTTTTAGTAATAACGTCTTCTTTTTCAATTCGGTCGATTTTCTCAGGGGCCATATCTTCAACAATCTCTGGTCTCAAAAAAAGTTTATTCATTTCATCGTACTCAACATAGAAGTCAAAAGCTTGATCTTCTTTAAAATTCCACTGTTGACGATAAAAACTCATAGGAGTAACTTCTATTCGAGTTTGGCCCGCTTTAACATCGTAATCAAGTAGAAGGTGTCTTGGACGGGTTAAACTTTCTTCTTCATCTCCTCGGGCCTTTGTTCCATAATTAATAAGATAGTTAATAAAGTTTTTTACGTGAAAAACTGTCATTCTTGCACCAGTAGGTGGGTCAACGGCAACGGAAGTGAAAAAATCAATGAGATCTTCAGTATAGGAGACTTTAAGCTTTCTTTCAATGAAAGTGGCCAAGTTATCTTTGATACTATTTTCGATATTGGCCTTAACAATCTCTCTATAATCATCCATATTAAGAGGCTTAACAATAGAGACATTTGGACCTAGACGTCCAACTGTATTAGGGCGAAAGAGTTTGGATAAAACCTTGTTACGAGCGGAAGGTTTAGTTGAGATCCATTCATGAAATTTCTTTAAGTCCTCAACTGTATAGTCAAAAAAGTTTTTTTCTGCCCCTAGGATTTCTGTTGAAAAAGATTCAATTTCTTCACTGGCAAAATTCATAGCACTAACCACAAGTGCATTTGAAAGATCGTAAACAGTTCGACCATCTTTAATTTTTCCATCTGTTAGCAGGGCATTTAAATATCCAATAAGGTATTGAGTACTTTCAACTCCACTATTTAATCCCTGAGCAATTTCTGGAACCTTATCTACTTCATCAAAAATGATAACAGCGGGCCCTGTTTTAAGTGCTTGGCTCGCTTCATAGAGAATATTATTTAGCTGCCATCTATTATCAGGATCAGAAAATTGTTGAGCTTCAATGGTAAAAACTTTAATACCAGTGACCTGTTCTATTTTAGATAGGATGGCAGATTTTCCGATACCAGGAAGACCAATAAGATGCATCGCTACAGGATCTCTTTTACGAGATCCAAAATTTTCTAAAACTTGGATAAGTTTATGTTGTAAAATAGTGGCAATCTCATCTTGGCCAACAATTTCTTTAGCAATCTCTTCTTTTAGAGTTAGTGCCTTTTTAATATAAGCCTGCATTTCTTCTGAACCATAGCGGGCCTTATTGATTTCATTTAAATCATAACGGGCATTTTTAAGGTCGGTTTCAACATCGTTGATTTGGTTATTATCCTGTGCGAATGACAGAGATAAACACAGAAATACTAGTATGAACTGTAAAAAGCGCATGGCTTCCCTCCTCTCTATAGCGGTTCATACAAAAACTTTGTTCGAAAGCATTTGCTTTCTTATCTCTTCTCTTTCTCAAAACAAACTCTCGGCTTTTAATAGGTAGGTTGCTACTTTGCTAATGTCAAAAGATGCTTATTTTGCATGAAGCTAGCGGCCCGCAATGATTGCGATGTATTATTTTTTCATAATTAAAAAAAGCTAACGAAATTGATATCTGCAAATGCGTCAAGTCTCTTGAAGTACTATAGTGCTTTCAAGATAGGGAAGTGAGGTCTTGGACCACTGCCGATAACTCCTTAGAAAAAATCTTCGAACCCAAGCCGCGAGGCAATAAATCTTGTGGGCCTTGTGAGAGAAGAGAGAGAATTTTTTGCTGCCGAGTAATTTCGGCGCATCCCCCGAGACAGGGTCCTAGGCGTAAGCTTAGGGCCCTTTTTTAAAGACAATCATCACTTAAACCATTACATTGTGGCCATGAAAAATATTTCACTAAGTATTCTGGCCCTATTTTCGGGGACGCTATTAGCTTTAATGATTAGTTTTAATAGTTCTCTTGGTGTCAATACAACGCCGGCCTTCTCTTCCATGATGGCCCACTTAGTTGGTTTTATTGCTTCATATTTTTTTTGGCTTCTGCTGCAGCGTAAAGGTTTTTTCCCCATTAGTCGCGAGGCCCCTAAATATAGTTATCTGGCCGGTTGCGTGGGGGCGACAATTGTTATTATGTCTAATATTACAGTTCAAAGCCCAATTGGCTTAGGTGGAACGGTTGCCTTATCTATTTTAGGACAAATCACCTTCAGCCTTGTTTGTGATATCGGTGGCTATTTTGGTTTAGAAAAAAGAGTTATCAATCGTTATGATATGGCCCAAATGTCCTTGGTTTTGTTTGGAACAATGATTATTTTATTTGGATAAATATGTTTTATATTGCACTTGGTTTTTTTAATGGCTTAATGATTGGACTCTCTCGAGTTGTGAACTCTCGCTTGGGCCAATTTGTGGGATCCCTTGCATCCTCTGTTTGGAACCATGTAGTGGGTTTAGTAGTCCTGCTCACCCTCAGTCTTTTTATTACGGGTCTACATGAATGGGATAAGCTCTTACACACTCCTTGGTATTTTTGGACCGGAGGATTAATGGGGGCCTTGTTTGTCACTTTTAATAGTTATCTTATTCCTAAGATTGGGGCCTTTCGTTCTATTATTCTCATTGTAGCAGGGGAGATGATCGGCAGTGCTATTTTAGATTTTATTGAAGGTAAAAATGAATCCTTGGCCACTTCACTCATGGGAGCTACTCTGATTATTCTGGGTGTTTCTGTTAAAATGTTTGAAAAGAAGAAAAATGTTGAGTAATTCAAGTAATTTATCCTATTAATTTTCCCATTGTAAAAAAAAAGTACACCTAAGTAATCACTTCATATTTACACATTAAATGGCGTCTGAGGGTTATAGTGTTTCAGTGAGATTTGCACTACTATTTTTATCTTTAATACTCTCTAATGCTTTTGCCAATAAAGGCTCTGTTGTTTTTATTTATTTGCTGGATGCGGGCGCAAGAAGCATTATCAATTCAGACGTACTTGCAAAAAAGTATTCTAGAATACTAAAGATGCAACATCCCGATAAAAAAGTTCATATCCTAAAAGCGAAAGATACAGATACACTGAGTTTAGAATTATCAAAGATTGGGGAGGACGAAAAAATCTCTCATCTCTATATAAGAGGTCATGGTTCATCAAATGACAATTTTGTTACACTCTCTAATAGTTCTAATAAAATTTTTTTAAAAATGCATTTTCAAAAAGACAACGATCAGGATAACCAACTTAGGATCATTCAAGAAGTGGGGAATTCCTCTTCATCTTTAAAAAAAATAGGGAGAAAATTAACAGAAGATTCAATCGTATATTATATGAGTTGTTCAACTGTGTCAGGGGAATCGAAATTATCTTGCTTGAAAGCTAGCACAATTTCAAACGTATTAGGAATGAAAAGTGGGTATTTAATTGCTTATAATACACCCGCATCAGAGGCGATTGAGACTTATTTAGAAACAGGCATTAAAGGAGATTTAAAGGTTAAATTAGTAAAGGGCATGATGCTTTCAGAACTATGGTTCATTGCTTTGCCTTTTATCACAGGGTTTAATAATTTGGCTGAAGTTATTCTTGGTGGAAGTGTTGTTTCGTTATATGGTCTTGCTTATTATTTTAATCGGTATATTTTTAATAAAGGAAGTATATTTAAAGTTGAAAATGGAATTGTAGAGCTTATAAAAAAAGGAGACATACGAGAGTTGAGAGAATTTTTTCTATATGGCAGAAAAGGCACACAGATACCATGCTCTGAATTAATGATGTAATTCTATATAATCGGAATTCATGAAGAACTTCACTTCAGGATTTTTCTCTTGAGCAAGCTTTAAGTCCCATTCACTACGAACCGCAAAACAAAGCCTATCTTTTACGTCAGTCATAATATAGGCCGAATAGTCTTCAAGAAATTGCTCTTCAATTCTTTTCTTAGGAAACTTAAGCCAGCGGATACCTACAAAGGCCGCAGGTTCATAATCGGCTTTTACATTGTATTCATCTTCTAAACGATATTTCACAACTTCAAATTGTAGGGCCCCGACGGCTCCGAGCATTTTTTCATTATTCATGGTTCTAATAAAAAGTTGGGTGGCCCCTTCTTCTGAGAGTTGCTTAAGTCCCTTATCCATATGCTTGGCCTTCATGGGATCTTTTAAGACAGGTTTCATAAAAAGTTCTGGTGCAAAAGAGGGAATTCCTGTGTATTGAATTTTTTCCCCTTCAGTGAAGGTATCTCCAATTTGAAATTTTCCAGTATCATGCAAACCAATAATATCGCCCGGGAAGGCCTCATCAATAATGTCACGATCTTTGGCCTGAAAAATTACGGGAGCTGCAATTTTTATTTCTTTGCCACTTCTGACATGAAAAACTTTTGAGTTACGAGTGAATTTCCCAGAACACACCCGCATGAAAGCAATTCTATCTCGATGCTTCTTATCCATATTGGCCTGAATCTTAAAAACAAACCCAGTGAACTTGGGCTCATCAGGAGAGACTACACGAGTCTCAGCTGCACTATCAAAGGGAGGTAATTTAGCTGTGCGCTTCTTGGGCCCTGGGGCCGTCTGTTCAAACATTTCAACGACTTCAGCAACACCAAAATTATTAAGGGCCGAGCCAAAGAAAACCGGAGTTTGAATTCCAGCCAGGTACTCATCCATATGAAACTCGGGAATAAGCTCTGTGACCATCTCCAGATCTTCAATTAGTTTATCTCGTAATGTTTCACCAATAAAATCTACTACTTTTTGAGAATTGAGATCAGAGGCATCTATTTCAATCGGAGAGAGAGGGTCTTTGCTATCTTCAAAACTTCTAATTTTCTTTGAATGCAGGTCATAGACCCCTTTGAAGTCAACTCCATCACCAATGGGCCATGTCATAGGAATACATTGAATGGAGAGAATTTTTTCCACGTTATCTAATAAATCAAAAGGACTCATGGAATCCCTATCAAATTTATTCATAAAAGTAATAATAGGGGTATCTCTTAAGCGGCATACTTCCATCAGCTTGATGGTTTGCGCTTCAACACCCTTAGCGGAGTCAATCATCATGAGAACTGATTCAACAGCAGTTAGTGTCCTGTAAGTATCTTCTGAGAAGTCTTTATGTCCGGGAGTATCAAGTAAATGCATGGAGCGGTTACAATAATTAAAACTCATAACAGATGAGGTGATGGAAATCCCGCGTTCTTTTTCAAGTTCCATCCAGTCACTTTTTGCAAACTCACCAGTCTTGGATTTTACTTTGCCGCCTTGGCCTCTGACAACGCCTCCAAACCAGAGGATCTTCTCTGTCATAGTGGTTTTTCCCGCATCTGGGTGGGAT
>CAYGUN010000134.1:0-7711 GCA_964353025.1 uncultured Bacteriovoracaceae bacterium | reverse complement strand
TTGCCCGCCCTGAAGCTCATAAGGGCATTGAAGATTATATTTATGCTCTCCTACGTAGTGTTTTTGAAATCAAGTTAGAAGAGCTCGGAGATATTGATTATCTCATTTACGACGTTCCTCTCTTGTTTGAAAAAGAGTTAAATAAAAGAATTGATCTTACAGTTTGTGTTTACTTATCTCAGAATATTCAAAAAGAAAGATTGAAGCAAAGAGATGGCAATAATGACGAATTAATTGAACAAATACTTAGTAAACAAATCCCCATTGAAGAGAAGAAGAAAAAAGCAGACTTTGTCATTGATAACTCTAAAGATCTAGAGCACTTGGAGAGAGAAGTGGAAAGAGTTTTTCACCAAATTCTAGGATCTTAACTTCAAACTTCAGCTTCAGGACTTCTTCTAAGCTCAGCCGCCGATGACTCTATTTTCTCATCCACTAATTGCTTAACCGTATAAGCGGCCTTGGCGTTATTTTTATAACCCTCATAGACACTCTTAAGTTTTGCCACGACTTGCGTTTCCGTCTTCTCAGCTCTCTCTTGCAATTCAAATAGCTTTTTATTTTGATCCTTGAATTGCTCTAAAACTTTCTCTTCTAGAAATTTTTCAGAGCCTGCTAATTTATTTTCATCAATAACTTTTCTATATTCTGAAAAGACCATCTCTGACTTAGAAAATTGAACATCGAGGAAAACCATTTTTTTCTCAAGTGTCATCAGCATATCACCCAAAAGCCCAAGTTCATTATTAATTCTGTCTACAGTTTGGGATTGTTTAAACTTCAACTCGCTATTCATATCAATCGTACAGGCATCAATTAACTTGTTAATTGAAGATGAAACTTTAGATTTGAGGGACATCATCTCACTTTTAAGAACTTTAACTTCATCTTTAAATTTTTCAACTGAAGGAATATTTCCTAAGGCACCTTTAAAGCTAGAGTAAAGCTTGTGATTCTTATCCAAAGAGTCCTTATAATTTTCAAGATTTTCCCCATAAGAAGTTTTAATTTCGACATTTAAACTTCTATACTCATCTGCTAAGGTAGCCATTTCTATAATTTTGTTTTTCACAACTGTTAAATCTTTAACTAAGTGTAGATTGTTTTGTGCGACTCCTGCATTTAGACCTGAAATATCACTAATAATTTTTCTTAAATCTGAAACTTCATCTTCAAGCCTGTCAATTTCATCTAATAGGCCTTCTCTTTGAATTGTAATATAATCATAATATTTTTGAATCCTTTCATAAATATCGCTTATATTGGCCACTTCATAGTCTGATCTGATTTGTTCTCGAAGTTCACCATCAAATTTATTCGTAAGTAGTGCATCCAATGTTCTCGTGATTGGTCCCACGATTGATCTTCCCTGAGATTCAATAGTGTCTTGTACCGAAGCCAAAGAATAAAGATAGATTTGAATTGAAGTCTCTCCGTTATATTCAATGGGGCTTACGTACATTTCAAACGACTCAAAACTCTTCTGAATAGGTGACTTAATTTGAATTTGATAAATACCAGCAATATTATTTCTTAGGGCCTCAATAACCGGATCATTTTCACCTAAATTAGTTGATTGGGCCAAAAAGTCCCAACTTACCTTCTCTTCTTTTATTTCATTATTATCCAATGACCACATTTCTTGAAAATATTGATTGGCCCAAGTGACTTTAAGATTTTTATTAAGTAGCACTGATGGAAATGGAAGAGTATCTTGAAAAATACTCCCAAACATCATCTTCTTATGGACATACGTCCTTAGATTCATAAACTTCTTTTTAAACTCGTAAGAATAGTCTTCATTAAGCTTTGATGCCCCTACAAAGCTTCTTTCATTAACTTCAAGTAGTTTCTCTTCTAACTTATTATTAAAGTCTTCTTCATATTTTTTCTGATAGATATAACCAATCATCAGAAGACCTGCACACATAAACAAAAGACTTACCAGCAAATAGAGAAAGTAATGGCCATACCTATCGGCTTCTATTTTTTGAAGAGAGAGTTCTGGATTAAGAGCACTCTGCCAAGTTTCGAAATTTTTAGTAAAGCTTTGAAAGGCCCTGTTGAAAGTATTTCGTTGAGATGAAAAATTCTCAAGGATAGTGATTTCAACATTTAAGCCTTCTAAACTGGCAAAGATTTCATTCTTATCAATCTGCGCCAGAACTGAGCCACTTGTAATTTTTGTCATCGATTCAATATCAGACTTAATATTTTTAAGCTTTCCGTTCAACCCACTTAAATCTGATGCTGATGTACCTAAACGAGTTAAGATACGAGAACTCATATTCGTTAAAGTTCTCCATTTGTTTTTTATGGCAAGGCTTTCAAATTGCTTCACTTTACTTTGCAACACTCTGTGAGCATCTTGAGCATTTGAAATTGATTGAAGCTTGCTGAAGGATTGCCTTACTCTAGCAAAGGATTGTTCTAACTCTTCATATCCACTTACGTTAACAATTTTATTAACTTTTTTAATTCTATCTTCAAAATAATTAAATCGACTTCTCGCACGACTAATATCACCTTCACTAACCGATTGATGAATATAGCCAACTGTTTTATCTTCTTTTAATGTGCGAATTATTTGAGTGGCTTCGTAAACTGAAGAAGTATGACTGCCATCAAGATATCCATTGCTCCATAAAAAAATGAGAGAACCTAGACATGATGTCATCAGTAAGGTGAGTACAAGCTGATAGTAATAAGGAAAGAGTCTTACTATTTTTTTGGCCATACAACGTCCTGTTTTCAAGCTTTTATCTTTGAGTAGATAAAATTAGTCTCCATTTAGTATTATGGTACAAAGAGTGCAAAAATTAAAGTAATCATTAATTGCCCCTATAGAAACTGAAATTTTTAAGTCGGGTATTAGCTTGCAAGATCTTCAACGGAATCAAAGCTAGTCTTAAGTTTTCCTCTTAATTTTAAAATCGCTTGAGTGTGAAGTTGGGAAACTCTAGACTCAGTGACATCAAGTACTTGACCAATCTCTTTCAAGTTTAAGTCTTCATAGTAATATAGAGAAAGAACTAGTCTTTGTTTTTCAGGGAGAGATTTAATTCCCTCTTTAATAATTTCTTGAGATCTCTTGTAATTAACTGCTGCATATGGATTTGATGCTCTTCTGTGCTCTAAAAGCCCCATCATGAGCTTTTTATCACCTCTGTTGAAACTAGCAGCATCATCAATATTTAACAGAGAAACAGATTTTGCTTTATTAAGTAGTGAATAATATTCTTCTTGAGTTATTTCAAGCTCAGCACACATTTCTTCATCAGTTGCTGGTCTTCCAAGCTCCCCTTCTAATTTAGAGTAAGCTCTCTCTATCAACTTTGCTTTTTCTCTTACGGAACGAGGAACCCAGTCTTGAGCGCGTAATTCATCAAGAATCGATCCTCTAATTCTAAACTCTGCATATGTTTTAAATTTGTTATCACGAGTTGGATCAAATTTATCAATAGCATCCATTAGTCCAATAACACCACAAGAGATGAGATCGTCTAATTCAATATTGGCCGGAAGTCTTGCTGCTATTTTCATAGCAATATATCTAATAAGGGGAGCATACTCAACGATGATTTCATCTTTTGTCTGAGCATCAATTGCTGATTTATAATCTTTTAAATTTCTAAGCTTACTAGATAGAGACGACATTTAGCACTCCTTGCATTTATTGAATATCCACTTGAGCGTCTCTGATATTCACATTCCTACGTGACTGAACCCCATAATCAAAGCGCCTACCCATTTTTTCGGTCAGCTTGCAAGTGAGCTTAGCGAAATCTTTGTTGGCGGCAGAATCCTCCATCCCGAGGAAAAGCTTATCAAATGAGTCAGTCGGATAATCATATTTTTTTAGCCCACCTATTACGTTTGTTCTACAACTTAAGAAGGTCTCGGCCGTTTCACTAATGGTTTGGATAACATTTAAATATTGTCTCTGGTTATTGAGCATATTGATCAACAAATGATTCTCTGTAATGCCATAGCTTTTTGAAAGAACTTTCATTAGCGAATATGAATCAGTGATTGATGACTTATCAGGGGTTACTATCAGAAGCCTGTGATCACAGTAAGCATTTAAGTTAATACTGTCTTTTGATAACCCTGCAGCTGAATCAAGGAGGATATAGTCATACTTATCTTGGTGCTCATAAATAATGCTCACCATGATTTCATACATTTGCAGCTTATCGTTAAAGAGTTCAAGATTTCCATTGGTTGATGGAAGAATATCTAGCATTCCTTGTTTGATGACACATTCATCAAAACTCTTGCGTGATGTTATCAAATCCATAAAATTTTCATTTAATGGAATATTTAATTTAATAGAAGTATTAGAAAGATTGAAATCACAATCAAGCAAAAGAACTCGATGCCCTTGAGCAGCTAGAGATTTTGCTAATTTAACTGAAATTGAAGTTTTACCAACTCCCCCTTTGCCACTAGCAATGGAGATAGTTGTTGCCTTTGTTGTCTTGTAACGGTCTTTTACAAGTTGAAATTTTTTTGCTTCTGAACTAAACGAATATAGCCAATCGCTGACATTCTCCACAGACATCCTGTCTCCTCAATAATTTTTCATCCTGAAAAATTATAATTTAAAAAGTGAAGCCATTAATCTCTCAGATGTAGCGGCTTCAATATCTTCAGGGATTAATCTTCCCGTTCCATAAAAAACAAGCGGTATTTTATTATACTCTTCATGTATATTAATAAGTGCTCCATAGTTTAAACACTTATCTATATGATTAATTATAATTCCATCAACAAAATTAGAATACTTAGAGACAATTTTTCTATTGTAAATTTCTGAATGAATTGATGATATACTCAGCAAAACTTCAACATCAGAGAAAACTCTTTTCAGGTTTTCAACTAAGTCTTTGAAGCTCTCATTCTTAAAATTACTTGGATTAATATCAATAAAAAGTGCATTTTCAGAATCTTCATTTCTTCTGCAATATGAGACGATCTCTGAAATGCCCACCACTTCTTCTACATCTAAATTTAATAGCTTATCAACTCGTGTTGCCCCTGTTTTTTCCGTTACAAGTGTTAATATTTTTGCATTAGGCTTTAAAGCAGCAAGTTTTCTGATACAAGTACTTTGCCCTGCAGCTCCTTCTGAAATAAAAATGGTAATAGTTGATTTATCTGAAACTTTTGAAAAATTTGCATAACTAGTTGTAAGTAAGTTTGATAATTCACTAAGGGCCACATCAAAAACTACATCTGAATCTTCTTGATCTTTATAGGATACTGTTGAGTTGATCTTTTTTAGTAACTTGTTAACGATTCTATCACCTATATCAAGAGTCTTAAGTGTTGTCCGAAGTTCTGAAATACCTCTTGGTCCTTTATTCGCACCATTTTGAACCGTCATATTCTGAATAAGACTTCCAAGCTTTTGTTCGAGTTGCCTAATTTTCTCTTCTTGCAACTTCAATTGGTTTGAATAGTCCACATTGCTTGTTCGTGTTTGCTCTTGAATGAAATTTTTCTCTTCTGTTTCTTGGATATATTCATCCTGAGGCTCAATATCAGAAATAAACTCATGCAACTGCACTCTATTGCTTGAAGCTTTACTGGTCTGAGTCTGTGTTTGAGATTGAGACGAGAGAAAGGCATCTAATCCCGATGCTCTTTGGCTATTTTGATCTTCATTTTGAGTTTTTGCAGAATTAACAGGTTTATTTAAGCCCAGGTTACTATAAGAGGCATTATAGTTCTTGATAGTTTTATTCACATCTTCAGCTGAGTTGCGGTAAAAGCTCTCCCTCATTTCATCAGGGATAATCCTGTCAACTTTGGCCTTGCTCACATAGCTTCTTTCAGAGATTGCTGCTGTAATCTCAACACGACTCTTCTTGAAGGCCCCAGAGAGTCCTTTGTTTGTTTTTGTTTTTAAGATAATAGCATCCGGGCCAAGCTCTCGCTTAACTTGTCCAATTACTTCATCTAACGTGTCGCCTTCAAATTTCCTGACATGCATTCTATAACCTCACCGTTCCGAGAGACTTTATGTTCGCATCAGGGCTTAATTCATTATGACTTACTACAACCAGATTCGGAATAAATTTTTCAGTCAAATGTTTAAAATGCCTTCTGATTAAAGGTGAACATAAAATTATCATTTTTTCACCCAAGCTTGTTGCCTCTTCTATTTTCTCATTCAAGCTTGATAATATCGATTGTGTTAATTTCGTTTCCAATGCTAATTGCTGCCCTCCGGCATCCGACTCAACAATAGCATTGGCAACTGCTTCTTCCACGTTTCTGTCTAGCGTAAACAATGGAATATCTCCCTGATCATTTTTAATTGATTCTGTAATTGTTCTATAAAGTGCTTGTCTTGCAAACTCTGTTAAATGAGTACTATCTTTTATTTGCTCTCCACTTTCTGCTAGAGACTCTAGGATTGTTCTCAAGTCTCTTACTGAAACACCTTCTTTCAATAAATTCTGTAGAACTTTTAACACAGCTCCAAGAGGAAGGATATCAGGAACAAGATCTGATACTACTTTTGGATAATTTTCTCTGAAGTTATCTAAGACTCTTACAAGCTCTTGTCTTCCAAATAACTCATGTAAATTAGATTTTAATAATTCTGTTATATGAGTTGCAATGACTGTAGACAAATCAACCACTGTGTAACCATTATACTGGGCTTCATCTCTTAGATCTTCTCCCACCCATACAGCAGGAAGTCCAAAAACGGGTTCTTTGGTCTCGATTCCATCTATTGGCTCAATGACAGTACCTGGATCCATGGCCAATAAATGATCTGGCATTAACTCACCAGCTGCCACTTCGACACCTTTAATTTTTAAGGAATACCCACCTGGCTTAAGTTCTAAATTATCTTTAATGCGAATCGAGGGAATAATAACTCCCCAATCAATAGCAAATTGTTTTCTAATATGGCTAATTCGCTCTAATAAATCACCATTTTGTTCAGCATCTACAATATTCACTAACCCGTAACCAACCTCAAGTTCAACCAATTCAAGTGAAAGTAAGTCTTCAAGGTTTTCACCAGAAGATTTTTTATTCTCAAGCTCTTTAATTCTTTTATCTTCTTCAGCAACCTGATTGCTCTTTTCGATTCTAAAACCAATAAAACCAACCGTGCTTCCAATAAGGAAAAAAGGAAACATCGGAAGATCTGGAATAAAAGAGAATAAAACAAGAATTCCCGCAACGATATATAGGGCCTTAGGCTGAACGCTAAATTGGTTAGATAGTTGATCACCAAGAGAATCTTCATCTGTATTTCGAGTGGCAATAATACCAGCTGCAGTTGATACGATAAGAGCAGGAATTTGAGCAACAAGACCATCACCAACTGTTAATAAGGTGAAAGTTTCAGTTGCAAGAGCAAAGCTCATACCATTTTGAACCATTCCAATAATAATCCCACCAATAATATTTATTCCCGTAATAAGGATACCAGCAATGGCATCTCCGCGAACGAACTTCGAAGCACCGTCCATAGACCCATAAAAGTCTGCTTCACTTGCCACTTCTTGTCTTCTTCTTTTAGCTTCTTTATCATCAATAAGACCTGCATTTAAATCAGCATCAATGGCCATTTGTTTACCTGGCATTGCATCTAACGTAAAACGTGCCGCAACTTCAGCTACCCTTCCTGCACCCTTGGTAATAACAATAAACTTAATAATAACGAGAATGATAAAGATAATGA
>CAYGUN010000133.1:0-7717 GCA_964353025.1 uncultured Bacteriovoracaceae bacterium | reverse complement strand
GTCTATGACTTTAGTAGGGGCTATTTTACTCATTCTTTGTTGCGCGATGGGATTAACTAATTACCTGGTGGACGAAGAAGTCCCCATGAAAATACTTGAATTCTTACGTCAGTATATCGATAACCGTTTTGTCTTTTTACTCTTTTTAAATTTCTTCTTACTGATTGTAGGAAGTCTCATGGATATTTTCAGCGCTATTATTGTGGTTGTTCCACTTTTACTTCCGATTGCAGCAGAATTTGATGTTCATCCTATTCATATGGCCATTATTTTTCTTACGAATCTTGAGATTGGGTATATTACTCCTCCAATCGGTTTAAATCTCTTTATCAGTAGTTTCCGATTTAATAGGAGTGTGATTGAATTATATAGAGCAACATTTGTTTATTTATTATTATTGGTAGTTGCTTTATTAATTATTACATATGTGCCATGGCTAAGTACTTTTTGGTTTATTTAATTTTTCTTTTAAGCATTGTCTCCTTTGCTACTGAACTAGATCCGTATTATCAAAAATTTTTAGGTGAAAAAGATTATCCTCTCTATTATGGCAAGTTCTATCCGGATTTCCAATATGACCCTTACATGGGAGAAATTCATAATATTGATGATGAAGTGAATACAAAATATCAGTATCGTGGACTTACAAACTCTTTATACGATCTTGATGTCTACTTAAGAACAGAATTTACCTCAGGAGTATTATGTCCTAATGAAATGATGGCCGAACACATCAACTATATTCAATATTCTTTTAGACTAGTGAACTTAAGTTACTTATTTGAGGCGATTATCAACTTTGATGAGCTAGCACAAAAGTTTTCCAGACCAAAAGAGTGCAAGACAGATGCACGTGAGCTTTTAAACAAGTGTGAACCTAAAACTCAAGAGATGAAATATTTTAAAGCGGAAGCCCTAGGATTTATTGAAAATATAAAAGAAATTAGAAAAAAATCAGGGTTAAGCGATATTGAATTTAAATCATTGGGGAAAGTATTTGAAAAAAAAGAAGGACTTTTTAGTAAAAGACTTGACTCTTACTGCACTTATTATAAATGCTCATCAAATATTGAAAAAGATACGGCATTAATGTGTAAGCGCGATAAAGAGCTCTTCTTAAGTATTTGCTCAGAAGAAGACAGGTTTCTTGGTATGAACTCAACGGCCCATCCTTACTATTTGCTAAGCCGTTCTAATATTGTAAACAACTTCAATGAAATGGGATATGCTCTGGGTTGTATGAGGCGCTACTCTCAATTAATGAGGCACAAAGAAGATAAAAATCTTTATCTGGCCAATATTTTTCCGACAATCAAAGAAAAATTAGAGGCCAAGTTTGGAGAAAGATTTTTACAAGGTATGTTGTTTATCCCAGGGGCCTTAAAAGAATTTCGTGAAAAAGGATTAGTGGGAATTTTTGATAAGCATGAAAAAATAGCGCAGGCCAAGCCTGTATTAAAGGCCAATCCGAAAACTTCTATTGCTCCTAAGCTTGTGTTACCTAAAAAAGATCCGATCAAACTTGTTGCGAAGGTTAATAAAGAGAGAAAAGAAAAAGAGAAAAAAGGTTTAAGAAGTGCTTTTAAACAAGCAGTGGATCTTTTGAATGAGCTTAGTCTGGATAAAGTAAGTGTTGATATGGTGAAGTTTAAATATGATTATATTTTTACCAGTAAGATGAAAGAATCTTTGGCAGGGCCTTTGGATAAGTTTATTAAGCAAAAATCAATTAAAGAGATGAAAAAGTTTGATGCTCTTGGAACAAAGAAAGGTCCCGTTCCTCTTACATTTCTTAAATATATGATTGATACCAATAAACACCAAGGTTTATACAACTTGAAGATTGTTCTGGGTGAAAAGTTTTACGTAAAAAATAATATCGATGAAAAGAGTAATGAGATTGTTTTTATTAACCTGGAAAATAATCCTCAGACTAATTATCAATGGCAGCTAAGTATCTTATCTGAAGACTATTAGGCTTCGTACCACAATGCTTTAACGACATTGGCCTTTGAAGAGACTGCTGCTTCTAATCCGGTTATAGAGTCTTCAAAAATAAGGACTTTACTGGCATCGACCTGATAAAATTTCATGGCCTCAAGATAAGGCATAGGGTTTGGTTTATTTTGACTAGTATCTTCTCTGGTTAAAATAAGAGGGAAGTATTTTCTAATATCTTCCTTTTCAATCAGAAAGTCGGTAACCGATTTTTCACTTGATGTGACAATGGCCAGCTTAAGGCCTTTATTTGAAACTTCTTGGATAAACTTTTTTAAATCATCCGGTAATAATATTTTTTTAGTCGTAACGCTGAAGAATTTTTCGTTTTTAAGTTTTAAAAATTCTTTAACGTCTATATTTAGGGAATTTCGTTTTTTAAGTTCTATCAAAACTTGTTCATCTGTCATGCCTGCAAATTCATGGCAAAGGTCTTGCCAATTAAGTTCAACACTTAAAGGCTTAAGTAATTCACAAAGCGCCCTTGCATGGTACTCTTCTGTGGGAAAAAGAGTTCCATCCATATCAAAAAAGATGGCCTCAATTTGGGGAAAGTCCTTATTTATCCATTCTAAAGTGGGTAGTTTTGTTCGAGTTTGCACTTTTTTCCCTATTCTGAGCTTATTTTCACTATGTTAAACTAAATGAGTAAGGATTGAAAACTATGAGATTAGATTTTCCAAAAGATGTAGCAACGGCCAAGACCAAAACTCAAGAACCAAGTAGGGGAAAGAAGAACCTTTCAGCGGATGAGATTAGGGCCAAGATTCAGGCCCATAATGCGCCTAAAAAAGCACCCGCTACCAAGGTTGAGTTAAGTGAACACGTAAAGCAAAAGGTTGAAATAAAAGATACGATTGGAGACCTCCATAATAATGATCCCAGCAACCCTGAGACCGTGGGGCGCCTCAAAGATGCTCTCTCGATGGATTTAGTGAACTTTTCTCCAAAAGAGAGGGAAGTTTTAGATCAAATTCTTAACAAATAACTGATTCTCTTGATGCTCTGTTGTTAAAAAGGTAAAAAGAAAGCCTCACTTGGAGGAACTTTGAACGACAAGCGTCAAAACTTTTTGACTCATTTATTATTTGAGTCTGAGGCCTATAGAAATATAGAAGATATTGAAAAACTGGTGGAAGTTTCATCTGATCTTTCTGCTATTCCTGTTCAGCCCCTTTATTTGTCCTTAAGAAGTACTTCTAAGGAGCACATGGCCTCTTTACTTCCAAGACTTAGTCCTAAGCAGCGCAAAGCTTTGATTGATATTGATGTTTGGAATAGGGATAACCTGGATATTAAATCCTTTGCTCTATGGCCTAGTGTTTATTCTCGCTGCAAAGATTTATCTGTGGTGAAGGAATTTTCAAAGTCTGATGAGTTTTTGTTGTATCTCAAATCTTGTTTCAATATTTATACTTTCAACTTGGAATTTCCTCAATACCCGGATCATGATAATTTTTTTCTCAGTGATGATGACCAATTTTTATTTGAGTATGATAAAGATTTTGATCAGGCCCGAGAAGTACAATTCTTGGTAAAGACTCTTTATTCAGAACTGGGAGTTGAAGGGGCCGCTTTTGAATTAATGAAAATTGTGAATGAACCCTTTACTTCTTTTCAAGAAGAGCTTTATGAAAGAAAGGTTTCAAGACAAAGAGATTATGGTTTTGTGGATTATTTTGACTCCCTCCACTTCAGGGCCTCCTTTACCAGTGAAAAACAAATTGAGAGCTTTATTAAGAAAAAAGATAAAACCACAGGTGAAATTGATGGTCATGGACGCAATCAGACACTTCACTCTTCGACTCTTATTTCTTTTAAAAATGGAATTGATTCTATTCATGAAGAATTAGTGAAAATAGTGGATTCAAAAAGAAGTGACTATCTTCAATTTAATTTTGTAAGACTAGTTAATGGCAGTATTATCTTGGATGATGCTCTTAAAAGTGGCTCTCTTGCCATGACCAGGACTGGGCAAAAAACCAAACAAAAACTTTTGCTGGGATTAAGCTATGTCCAAAGAATTTGGGGCACTAAAAATCATATCTTTGATGTTTTCGATTTTGCTGATCTTTATAAAATTGGACACTCTCTCATTCATATTCAGAAAAATAAATTAAAAAAGAAATTAGAAGCGTCGTCTTTTAATAGTGATGACTCGGACTTTTTCTTAGGCAGTTTTTGGTCACAATTTCTTAACTATACTTTTGATGAGGTGGTAAAGACTTTTAATAAAACAGATAATAAGTATATTGAGCTGACTCATATATCAGAATATGAAGTTTGGAAGAAGAATATCCATCTACTTTGCTCTCTTTTTCCTTTCATTGAAAAGTTTTATGAGTCTCTGACTGTACTTATTAAAGAAGGCAAAATAAATGATGAGTTCTATTTGAACTATACAACTGATAATATCGATTTTGAGGCCATTATTATGAGCAGCTTTGCCAATTTCGCACTTGGTAACTTTGAAAAAGAAAATGTGAACAAAATGGGGCTTTCTGTCCAAGAGTTAAAGAAATTTATAAAAGAGAATTTTGATTTAGTGGATGAGAAGTATTATCTTAAGAAGATAACGGATGAAAAAATGGCCAAATCGATTAAGGATTTTAATCAACAGTTTGGACTTGCAACGGTAGATGATTTTGATAGCTATCTGCATTTAACCATTGAGGAGAGTCTTAACGGCTATAATTTTGATGAGTTAGAAACAGAAGATTTTAAACATGTTGGTGGCCCCATATTATTATATGGTCTGCATTAATAATACGAAAACTGCTCTTCTAGCTTAGTTCTTTAAAGTGATTTTCAAATAAATTTTTAAGGTTTTTCTGAAACTCTGAATCAAGCTTTGTTAAATTATTCGCGAGCCTTTCTCTACAAAGGATATTAAAGCTATCTTGCTTTCTAATAAGCTCTTCCGTTGGGCTAAAGGTGATCGAGTTTTGTAGTTTTTTATCAAAAAATTCAGACAGTCTCGAAAGCCTTGAGATCTCATCTTCAATAAAAGTAACCATCTCTGGTCCTTGAACTTGATCTCTATTTTTTCCTTTCTTCTTTTTTGCAACAGCTGGCTTATTATCTTGAATAAATTCTTGAAATCCAACTAATTCATCGCCATCATCATCTGATCCACTCATGGTTAAACACCTAGTTTGATAATAAGATTTTCTAAAAATTGCCCTTCGAGAGATAATTTATAGAGTCTCTTATGATTTTGAGCAAAGTCCGCAACTTTTTCAAGTTGCTCTGGTATATTAGAGTTATAGAGTTTTGTTTGAATAATCCTTACTTTATTAAGTGAGTTCTGCTCTTTAACATTCAGCAGTTTCTCTTTTTTGAGAAAAAACTTTGGTAGTTCTTTGGTGTCTCGTATTACGCAGAGTTCACCTCGGTAATTCTCAATGGTAGAGAGCACAAATACCCGATAGGGGAAAAGTGGTGATATCATATTTTCACTTAAAATTTCTTCAATGATACTAATGGCCGAGGACTGCTCATGCTCGAGATGAGCGATTTTCATGACAATAGGGGCCCTACCAATAGAGCTTGAAGCAATGGCCTTCTTGATGACAGTACGATCGGCTTTTTTAATAACGAGCTCTTTATAAATAGGTAATTGCATTGGTCAATTATTCCTTTAAAATCTTTTCTTCCAGTCAGTCCTATTAAATTATACAATAAAATAAAAGGAATTGGATGATGATTAACTTTCCTATTATAGACATGCCCCAAGAATTAACTTACTTGCTTAAGTGCACGTTAAGCTCTGTGGAGCAGATTAATAAGATTGTAATTGAGCGTATTAATCGGAATCCAGCGCTAGTAAAATTACTAGAAGAGCTTTTTTCTGAATATGACACTTCCAAAAGATTAAGTTTCGTGTTGAGAAAAAATAATTGGAATCAATTTAGGGCCCAATTTAGTTCTATTTATATATACCGTTTAGTTTTTGGGAACTTCCCTGATAAGACTCAACTTTCACTTGTTAATGATATACATAAATTTGAAGATAAGCTTTTAGAGTTTTCAGTGCGATCAAATTCGAGAGGTTTTTTACTGGGGCTTTATTTACAAATGTCTCAAATTCAAATGAGAAAAGAAAATGAAGATACTTCGATAAACTTGCTTAATATACCAAAAGAAGTTTATCGCATAATCGATCTCTCTCCTGCCAAAAGTGAGAAAATAGACTTGCTTATTATGTTGGTATGGCATTTGAATGAGTATATTGGCTATGATCACGTCTCCTCATTGGTTAAATCGAAGTCATCCTATAAAGAAATGTATGAGCTTTTAAATAATGATCAGAAAAAAGATCTGATGAATAATTATATTTCTTACTGCTGTTCAATCAATGAGAATGAAGTTTTTATAAATGATAGAGTTTAATCATGAAAATAGATGAGTTAGCAAAAAACAATACGGCTTGGGCCTTGATGCATGAGTTATCGACTAAGCAGGGTATCACTGAAGTCATGATCAATGGCAGCAGTAATGTTTATATTGAAAGAGATGGAGAGTTTATCAGGTTAAATATGACTCTTAAGCGTGAAGATATCTATGAGTTTTGCAAGGACATAGCAAAATATAATAATAAACAATATGATGCTAAAAACCCCATCATAGATGGTCGTCTGCCAGATGGAAGTCGGGTTAATATTATCTCAAGCCTCTACACCACAGGAAGTCCTGCCATCACTATCAGAAAATATTTAAAGACTATCAAAACCTTTGAAGGCTCTCCCGGTCTCTTTGGTATTCATGACCCAAAATGGATTGAGTTGTTTCAAGCTTTCGTAAAGGCCAAATATAATATTCTCGTCTCTGGTGGAACGGGAGTAGGTAAAACCACGTTTTTAAATCTTCTCCTGCAGGAGATACCTAAAATAGAAAGAGTCATTACTATTGAAGATACGAGAGAGTTACAATTTAATCTAACTAATGTTGTACGCCTTGAAGCAAAAAAAGAAATCGTGCATGAAAATAGCGGACTTAGCATTAGGCAGCTACTGAAGAATACTCTCAGAATGCGACCTGATAGAATTATTATTGGAGAAATTAGGGCAGAGGAAGCTTTCGATCTTTTACAGGCAATGAATACGGGTCACAATGGAAGTATGGCCTCTATTCACTCAAATAGCCCTGCAGAGAGTGTCATTAGATTAGAAAATCTTTTCCTGCTGGCCGGATATGAAATACCCTTAAGGGCCATTAGGTTTCAGATAGCCAGTGCCCTCGACTTAATAGTTCAGGTAGGAAGAGATAAAAATGGTGGAAGAGTCATCACTAAAGTCACGGAAGTTACGGGCATTGAAGAAGAAAAAGTTTCTATGCAGGACTTAGGCGTCTATAAAGACGGCGAACTTGAATTCACTGGCCTTGTTCCTCACCGCATGCGGGATTTGATTGAACAGGGAATGAGTCCCAGTTTTTTTGATTTTAATAAAAAAGAACCAGTTGCTGAAAATCCAGAAGAAGAAGCTTAAAGCTTCTTTAAATAAAAAATACAATCAATAGTGCTAATCAAAACCAGAGTGACAAAAAAGATAGTCATGGTAATGGCGATTTGTTCTTTAATCAGAAAAAAAGGTGAGAAGTAGTAAGAGACGATGGCCACTACGAGTAAGAAGACTCCAGAAAAGGTAGCATTTCTTCCCAGTCTTTTATTTGTTTTATACCAAGCAAATAAACTACCAGAACTACCTTTTGCGAAAGT
>CAYGUN010000132.1:0-7765 GCA_964353025.1 uncultured Bacteriovoracaceae bacterium | reverse complement strand
AGGTCACATTTCCTGTAAGGGTTGATAACTTTTGAAATAAAATAACTATGACAATATAGAGTGAAAAAATAATAAAAAATTTGTTTATTACTTTTTTCAATTTGTTTAAATCTGAAACCTTGATTCATTAAAATAACTTGTTGGATATGAACTCCGGCAAGGTAGATAAGTCTATTTGCCGAATAATTTGATATATAGTACCGAGTCTCATCAAAAAAGAGGAATGAGTCTTGATTAATAATAAAGTTTTCGTACAAAGGAATGAGTGTTTTTATATTATTGTTTTTAATTTTTTTAGAAATTAAATTCATTTCTGTATGATCGTGAAGATTAAAATTTAAAATATCATCTTCAGATAGGTCCATACCTAGACCCTTAAGCAGTTCTTTAACAAGGAAAACAAAATTCTCTTCAATATTAGAGCTAAAAGTTTTCAAGCCAGTTTCCAAAATATATTCGTGGATATCAAAGTCTGGATCTTCAACAAGGTTTTCATACCAATAGATCATGCTTTCATACTTTAGCCATGGGGGAGAGTTAATAAGACAAAATTCATTAGGTGAGAATTGATAGAAACTTTTTGGAGAATCTGTATTCTCGAAATATATCTCATCCATATTTTGATGAATGATAGTATAGCGGTGTTCTTTGGCAGATAAAAGCTTCAACTGCTTTGGGATTTTATTGGGTAAAATATGAAGTTCTCCAAAGACAACGAGTAAGGGTTGTTTGGGATTATTCTTTTTGGTTTCGACTAATATTTTTGCTGTATTATAATCTCTTTCTGAAAGGGCACCATCTGTATTTAAGGCAATAACTTTAATTTGGTTTTCTTTGATAAATTCAAAAAGAGTTTTGTAATGATTCCAGGGAAAACGCCATGACTCATGGTAGTTGATAATATCCAGGAACTCGAGGTCTGTAATTTGTCCTTCTAGATATGAATTAAGAATTTCTTGATGCTCAACTTTGACAAATTCAATTCCAAGGATAAAGCCATCGTTATTATTATTAAGTTGTCTCATGATCCTTAAAACATTCCTAATATTTTGATCAAAAGTATGAATATCTCCAATGAAAATAAAATCAGAGTTTGTAATAGAGTTTAAAAAATCTTTTTCTGAAGATGAATAATAAGAACGAGAGTAGTAGTAGTTTTGATCTTGCCGATATCCAATGATCTCTTCCGATGGCTCTTCATATTCAAAAGCTTGCTCTTTTAAATTTCTTGTTAACTGTTGATGAAAATACTTAAGCTTTTGATTGAGCACATTAACCTCTATAGGTTAATGATAATAGATTATGAAGGATTTTGATTGAGGGAAATAATAAAAAATGAGGAAATCAGCTGCTCGACTTTCTGTAGTAAATCAGTATAGTTTTCATTGGCAGAATTAAACTTTTCCAGAATTTGTTCTAATTCAGAAGCATCAGGAATCTGGATAGACTGAAGGACAGAAGAGATACTGCGGCCATAAAGGTATTGTATCATTATATTAAGGAAAAGAATGATGGTCTTTTTTCCATAAAACGTGAGTAGTTTTGTCTCTTCGCTATATAGTTCAAGCCCATGTAGAATTTCTCCTGCTGAGAATTTTTCAATATGTTTCGACGTCGTTAAGTTTTTTATCAGTTCATTTTTATTTCTAAAATGAAACTCAGAAAAGACATCGTGGTTATTAGGAAATAAAGGATGTAAGTCTAATTTCATTAGTTGCTCTTTTATCCTTGGGTTGGAGAACAAAGAAGGACTTAGGTCACAAAAAGTAGAATCAGATAGATTTAAAATAGAAACTCTAAATTTCGTTAGAAGAGACATGATATCTCTGGGATAATTTACGAAGCTTGTTCTCATAAAGGCTTCAATTGCTACAAACTTCTTAGCTAAATCTTTAGGAGGAATCTCTTCAAGCTTTTTCTCATCATATGTCAGGACATCAAAAGCTTTTGCAAGTGACTCAGGAATTGCCTTACTGTCGATAAACATGGCAGGAAATAATAAAGCACTGATTTTAGATTTAAATTTAGTATAGTTTCCAGTGAATGTTAGATCGATAACTTGCTGTCCAAGGCTTGAATTAAAATAATCTCTAAAAATATTTAGATTTAAATTTGAAATGCGTGGGTTTAAGCCAAAGTATTGGCATCGGGCCATTCCATATTCAATTGTTTTCGATTTGAAAGACTTGTAGGGAACTATCTCCACTTTAGTTTTATCTGTGAGCCGATAGTCGACTATGGCAACTAAAGCAAATTGGTACAATGGGATTGAGTCAAAAAACTCACCTGCTTTATTCGCATTTTCTTTTTCGTTAGATAGTGGATAGATATCAAAAAGTCTATCAAACCTTGTGCAAGACTTAATAAGATTACTAAAAAACTTAGGGTGAGTGACTTGAGAACTATCCTTCGTCATCGAACTTACAAATCTTCCATCAAGAAGGGCGTCCGTATAGAATTCAATTTTTAATTGATTGTTAATTTCTTTTTGATAGTAAGGAGGAATTTCAAAAAGATTATTTCTGAAAAAACTTTGAAGCTCTGAAGTAAGTTTTGAAAAGTCATAGAACGTATTAAGGTCCCCGGAGAGTCTGAAAGTAGGGAATGAGTACCTTAATGAATTATCAAAAGTTTCTTGTTCATTGCTTTTGCTAAAAACAAAAATATAGTTTGGAATTTCACCTTTGCCTTTGACTTGTTCGAGGACAAAGCATGTTTCAAATTTGAATTTTTCAAGCAAAGATTTAATTTTCTCCTTTTGAGAAGGAATGAAAATATTTTTATTACAAAGGAGAAATATTTTACCATCATCTTTCAATGATTTAAGTTGGCCATTAATCTCATTCATTAGGTAAAAATAAGGGTTATTTTTGGGCGTATCAGATAGGTTTAAAACAATCCTATCATAAGTTGATGATTGCTGAGACTCTTCTTGGAAAAAGCTTCTTTGGACAATAGAATTGGCCTTTTTGTTTTTTCTATAGCTTCTCATCGTCGAGCACAAAAATGGAATAATGTCATATTGCTGTTTAGAAGCAATTTGAATATTAAAGGTAAGGAATTGTAACTCATTTAAGAGTTTCAGGTATTGGCCAGTTTCAAATTGACTACCTTTGAAATCAGGGCAAAGCAATTGCTTCCATTTAATATAGAGATTATTTTCTTGGCCTAGCCAGTGAGACAGAGACATTGATTCGAGATAATGTCCTGCGAACTTACAGCTAATGACTTCAAGGTTATTCTCAGAAATAATAGATTTAGGTAGGCTACCTTTCTGAGTTGAATAGAACCAATTGGAATAATTTATAAGTAGGGAATTAATAAAGAGACCAAAGTTTCTATGTGAAAAGACATGGGAATATTGTTTTTTAAGTAAAATAGCTTCAGTTTTTTTAGAAATAGTTTTTACAATTTCGCTGATAGAAAGATCATTAGTAATACCACTGAGTTGCGAAACTTTATGCATTAAATTTGCATTTGGCCTGAACCAATTATAGCGATTGCTTTGGAAAGCTTTCGTTACGAGTTCACTGGAACTCGTTTTTTTAAAAGTTTGAATGATAAAAGCATTGGGATTTATGAGGTTATATTGATCAAGCTTTAAACCAGCTTTAGTACTTAAGTGGTTTAAGAATCTAATTTTAAAAAAGTAAATAACACTAACTCGAAAAGAGTAAATATCGACAAAATGTTTTAATATCTGAGCTTCTGGCGAATGCTCATTAAATAGTTCATCCCAAAATTCATCATAGTTACTAAAGTTTGAGTTTGAGACGGCTTTAAACTCGCAGAATGAAAGAAACTCGTTATATATTTCTTGTTTGAGTGTTCGATTGAACATGTGCCCATTTAGTTGTGAGCGAACATCTTCTGAGAAGATATTTAGAGCAGTACTAAGCTCTGAAGCATTTTTGGTTTGTAGGGAATCACCAGACCATCCATTGACAAAAAAATTACTATCTTTTGCTACAGGTTTTCTTTCATGAGGTTCAAAGGTGGGAAACATATGCTCTTGCAATATTTCAACTTCGAGATCTGTGGGAATGGGAGGAAGTTCGTTGGGTAGTATAGGTTTACTCTGCTCAACTATTTGCGCAGTTCGATTTCCTTTGAGCCAATTCTTGGCCAAAAAGGTTCGGTTATTCAACTCTTACTCCAGTAAATACTTTTTGTTTTTTTATTAATCCCTAACTATTAAGATAGACAAAAGAACTATCGAAAAGCTCGGGATTTGTCATGGAAAATTTTGCTGCCCAGGCAAGGGATTATTAATAAGTATAAAGTTTCTCGGCTGTTGGTCGATAGGGTTTAAAGAAGGATTGTTTAACTGCACTTTGTTAATAGGTGAGGATACCATGGCAGACCATGAAAATGATGAGAAAGGCTTTAACGATGATGAACTAAAAGACATCATGGAAGAGATAGAGAGTTTAGAAAAAGAATTCTCTGATGATGCTGAAGGCCCAGGTAATAAAAGTGGTATGAGTACACCCCTTGTAGAAAAAGTAGATGAGAAAGTTGATAATATATTGGACAATGAGTCTTCAAGACCTTCTGTTAAACCAGTAAGAAATAACGTGTCGCATTTGTCTCGTAGTGTTTCACGAGAATATTCAGGGCAGAGTAAAATGTCATTTCAGGTTGCTGGGCAAATGTCTGTTGAGCTGTGTTTTGAAGTTGGTGGCAAGGTAATTAATTTCTACGTATCAGAGCAAGACGGTGTTGTTATTGAGCTTGAAGATGGGGCCAAGTTTAGCTTGCCAGTATCGCATAAAGCAGCATAAAACCAACTCATGTCAGTTAAAATTCTAGGCGGCCTTGCGAAGGGCCTTGGGATAGAAGTTCCTAATAATCAAAATGTCAGACCAACCTCAGTAATGCTAAGACGAAAAGTTTTTGATTCATTTCAAGACCTGGGTGGTTTTCATTTTTATGATATTTGTGCTGGAAGTGGTGCCATGGGCTTTGAAGCAAGCTCTAGAGGGGCAAGCCGGGTTTTTTTCTTTGAAAAAGATAAAAAGGCGATCCAGATACTCTCTCAAAATATAGAGAGATTTCAACAACTGGATAGTATAGAAAGTGAACTTAAGCTTATTAAGGGAGAGTTTCAGAAGACCTTTGATTGCTCAAGCGTTGTTGAAAACAGTATCTTATTTTTTGATCCACCATATCAAAACAAAAAATATTACGAAATTTTTGCACAGCAAATTTCTGGTCTCAATGCTTCACATCAAATTTGGATTGAATCTGATCGTCAAAAAGGGTTTTCAATAGAAGATATACAGGCCATTTTCGGAGAGGCCAGTAAGGTTTTTATCCAGGGAACAAGTTTTATTCTTATAATAAATAATCTCATTTCATAACAGTGATTTACGATCTTTCACAGTCGCGATAAAGTGTATTTAAACACAGGAGTCTTAAATTGATTAGAAAAGCACTATACGCAGGAACTTTCGATCCCTTTACTAATGGTCATTTAGATATTGTAAATAGGGCCTGCAAGCTTTTTGATGAAGTTATTATCATTGTTGCAGTACCTCCATCTAAGAAACCTTTCTTAGAAGACAGTGAAAGAGTTAAATTATTAGAAGAGTTATTTTCAAATGAAAAAAAAATCAAGATAGACTCTTGGGGTGGATTGATTGTTGATTACGCTGAAAAGCATAAAATAAATTATTTAGTAAGAGGGTTAAGACCTATTGGGGATTTTGATAATGAGTTTCAAATGGCCTCTATGAATAGCCGCCTTAATCAAGATTTGGAAACAGTTTTCTTTGTAACAGGAGAGGATTTTTATTATTTGTCTTCATCTTTAGTACGAGAAATTTACTCTCATAATGGCGATATTTCTGAATTTGTTCCCTCAAATATTTATAAGGCCTTAGAGGCCCTAAAGGATTAGCAATGTTTTTAAGTAGCCGAGTTAAGAATGCTAACGATAGTGTCACTCTTCAAACCAATCAAAAAGTGATTCAATTGCAAGATGGTGGCAAGCATATCTACAATATGACAGCAGGCCAACTTCCCTTTAAACCAATGGCCGAATTTACAGATAAGATTACGAAGCAAATTAATTTTTTGAAAAGTTATCAGTATGCTCCTGTTGCTGGATTTCCTGAGCTAAGAAAAAAAATCTTAAGCTATACTGAATCAACTCGGGACATACTTTTTTCTGATATTGATGATGAGTTTGATGTTGTTGTTAGTAATGGTGCAAAGCATACAATTTATAATGTCCTCGGGGCCATCGTTGATCCAGGTGATGAAGTTATTATTATGGCCCCTTATTGGGTCTCTTATCCTGAAATGGTTAATTTCTGGGGAGGAGTTATTCAAGTTGTTAATAGCCATTCTTATGATGGGTTTACTCCTGATATTGAAGACATTAGAAAGGCCATCTCAGCTAAAACCAGGGCCATTATTCTTAATTGTCCCAATAATCCAACAGGGGTCAGTTATTCTGAAAAATGGATGAAAGATTTTGCAGATCTTCTCGTAGAAAACCCAGATATCATTGTAATAAGTGATGAGATTTACCATGAGCTTTGTTATTTTGATCCTAAGGTTAGTTTCTTTTATAAGTATAGACCTGAGCTACTAAAGCAAACAGTTATTGTTGATGGCATTTCAAAGTCATTTTCTTGTACAGGGCTAAGAATTGGTTGGTGTGTGGCCCCTAAAAAACTTACTGCGGCACTAACTAAAATTCAAGGTCAGACAACGTCAGGTGCTAATAGCCTTATTCAAAGAGCATTAATTGATTTTGATTTCTCTGATCTTAAGCACTTCATGGGACCAGTAAAAGAGCATTTAAGAAAAAATGCAGATTATTTAAGAGAGAAATTTAGGCAAAAAGGGCTATCTAAATGTTGGTATCAATCAACCTCTGCTTTTTATTTTATGATTGATTATAAAAGAACTCCTTATTTTGAAGCGAAGTATGGTGACTCCACAGATGATAGGGCCGATGAGATATCGACGTTGCTACTGGAAGATGTGGGAGTGGCCTTAGTTTCAGGAAGCTCATTTGGAGCGCCAAACACAGCAAGAATGAGTATTGTGTTGGAAGAAGGACCTTTTACAGAGGCCATAGAGAAGTTAACAAATTTTCTTTCTCATAAATAAATAGTATTTCTTGCCGGGCAGCTTCCGTATATCTAAAATATAAGAAAACTCTCTGGGAGGAGTTCATTGTCTAAAACATTTGTCCTTGATACGAACGTCGTTCTTTTTGACCCTTATTCAATTTTTAAGTTTGGTAAGAATAAAGTTTTTATTCCTATTATCGTAGTTGAAGAATTGGATAAGTTTAAAAAAGATCAAACTGAAAATGGTCGCAACGCAAGAGAGTTTGCTCGCTCGATAGATAAGCTGAGAAAGCAAGGCTCCCTCACTGAAGGAATAAAACTAGAAAACGGTGGAATTCTTCAGGTTAGCGTTGTTGAAGATCCAAATATGTCTAAGGTGACTGGAATAGATCTTAAAATTAATGATAATCTTATTTTGGCCAACGCTTTGACCTTAAAGCAAAATGGACAAGAAGTTATTCTTATTACCAAAGATATAAACCTTCGAATTAAATCTGATGCACTTTCTCTTAAGTCAGAAGATTATGAAACAACAGATATCACTCCAGATGAACTTTATACGGGCCACAGGCAAGTTGAAATATCTATTGATGATTTAATGAAGTTTGAAAAAGAGCGATTTTTGGCTTGCGATAATAAACTTATCCAAGGGCTTTATTCAAACGAATATCTTATTA
>CAYGUN010000131.1:0-7782 GCA_964353025.1 uncultured Bacteriovoracaceae bacterium | reverse complement strand
ATTGGTAAGCACCGTAAGCACCAATTCAAGTAAATCGAATGATTTTCAGGTAAGTAAAAGTAAAACCGAAAATAGTGAAACAAGCTCTAGCTCGTGTATCCCGTTGAAATAGTTAAAGTTAATGAACTCCCAAGTTAGGTCGGGTAACTCTGGCATTATCAATAATTCCAGTGGGTTAAGTTCCCAAAAGGGGGCCTGTGGAACTCCAGTAGAACTTTTGGGTGGGATTGGCGAGGTCGCCGCTCTTTTTAATCTGGGTTGTCATGTAATTGCACTGCGTATTTTTACTTAGCAAGAGAACTGATTAAATGAGTCGGTTAAGTAATTACAGGGAGATTAGATGAAGTATTTTATTTTAGTATCATTGATTAGCATATCAACATCATTTGCAGGCTACCAAAGTGTAGATTGTTATATGAGTAAGTATGACAAAGAAACAAAGAAAAGTAAGGAAGTTAAGTCTGTTGGTGTTTGTCGCCTTGGTTCATTTAATCACAGCAAAGGACCTGTAAAGTCATCATTCACTATTGATAGCTGTATAATGGAAAGTAAGGATGGAGCTTTTAGATTTGATGTAGAAAAAATTGGGCAAAATAGAGTTGTTGTCTTAGCAGGTTTCTCACACGAAGATAAAAGCGGTTCTAGGCAAATTGTTTTTGATGCTATTGATGGAAAGTTTCCATATGCTTCTCTTGCTGAAAAATTAATTGATACTGATGAGTTTACATATTACTTCTCATGCGGTTCTCATTTCAGATTTGGAAGAAAACAAGTAAGACTTAGACTTTGATTTAGAAAATCGAAAAGGTCATCAATGTAGGTGGCCTTTTTATTTCCTCCTAAACTCCACCACATTCCCGAACCTCTGAACCTGGTTCTTCTCTCTCATTACATCCATGATCTTCTCACTAACTTCCTGTTGATATTCACTATCAAGCTTTGAGTAGTGGTCTGCTAGCTTGTAGTCCTTGTGCCCAGTCATTGCAATCACAGCATCCAGTCCACCACCGACTTTTCTGGCAAGCGTTGCCATTCCATGTCTGAGAATGTGAGTGCCAGAGTAGGGTAAATCGGCTCTTTTCATTGCTCTTTTATAGTGAACTTGTATCGTGCAGTAGTTAAGTGGTTTGCCGTTAATATGAAAGACAAAGTTATTGCCTTCAATCCTATCCTGAAACCTTCTCATGAGTATCTCTCGAATCTCACGGGTGATATAAGCTAGTCTTGGTTCTTTGTTTTTTGGGTGTGGGTTAAGTGAGATAAAGGTTTTACTCTTCATGCACCAATTAACGGTCTCCATAATAACTAGCTTTGAATTAACTAAATCAATCCTACTCCATTGAAGCCCTGCAATTTCTGAGACTCGCCCAGCTAAGAAATATTGAAGCTTAGCAAAATCTCGATAGGGTTGGTCTAAGGCATCGAAAAACTCCAGAGCGTGTTCAAGTGTGATTTTCATATTTTTAACTGGCTTTGCTCTTATGAAGCCGAGCTTCTTGTGTTTGGTTTTAATTGGGTTAGTAAGACTTAGAGCTTCTTGCTCAAAAACCTCTGACTGCTTATACCAATTGAATATTGTCGTATAGAGATTGAGTTCATTATCAAGGTTGCATCTCTTGGCTTTCCCTCGGCAATTGTCTTCATATTCTTCTGACTTAAAGAACTTAATCTGTCTTTGCACCCAGCTTGTTATAACTGAAGGAGTGAGTAAATCCATTGGAATATGTTCAATCTCTTTTAAAAGCTTATAGCGCCTTCTCCAGATACCTTGAGTAGAACTTGCAAGACTAGGGAAGTGCTCAAGTTGCATTTGCTCCCAGACCTCTTTAAGAGTCGCACAATCGCTTTCAAATTTAATAGGGACTTCCTTGTCCCCTGTGAATTGTTTACGCCAGTTACGGGCTTCATTTAAGCTTGTGAAGCTTTGAGTGAATTTAACTCCATCAATTCTCTTAATCGCTAAGTATTGACCAGTGTTTATCTGTTTATAGATACCACGATGGGAGCTAAGTTTTTTGTAGTATGTCTTTTTCAATCTAAGTCGCCTTCATCAATCCAGTTTAGAATTTCATCAGGAAAGAAGAAAAGTCTTCTTCCTTTTTTACGATGTGGTATCTCCCGGATTCGATTGTAGATAGTTTGCTTTCGAAAGCCTGTTATTCGCGCCAAGTCATCAATGCTCCAAATAGGTTTTGTAATCGGAGAATTAATATCATCAGGGTTTATAGTATGTGAAGGCCTTAAGGTAGATTCTTTATTCATTGCAGTTCCTTGTGTCGAGATTTATCGAATAGCCTGACCGCGTTGTTCTTCTCTGGGATAAGATCTTCCTAAAGAGCCATCAGATTGAACAAGCTCAGGGTTATTCTCTGCAAATTTTTTCTTGAGATTTTTTGTTTCTCTTTTGTCTTTACCTTTTATGTAGCACCACTTGTACTTAGGCAGGGGCTTTATCTGCTCACATTTTGCTATATAAGAACGACAAGATAAACGGAGGCTTTCCTCAAGTCCGATGGGCATCTCTGCCCAAAGAACTCGACCTTTATCATTCCACTTGGGCAACCATTTAGTATTTAACTTCTCTCTACACAAGCGTTTCCAATTGGATAATTTTCGAGCCTCTCTATCACTAAACCACCCTTTATCAGGTCTTTTGGGGTCTCTTAGCATAAGTCTGGTACCAAAGTTACCTCCTAGAAAGATCCAATTTGTTGCCATATAGATTTTTCCAAGCTCATAAAATAAGGGGTCTGAGAATGCAGTGAAATATTTAAATTCTGTATGCTCTGAGATGTAATCAATTGCAAACTTAGTCAAAGAGCTTCCCACGTTCTGGGTGCAAGCTGCAGATAGGGCACCGCGAACTAGTTGCTTTTCATTATCTCGATAGTCTTTCCCAAGTAAGTTACTGAAGTTATTTGGTGTTCCGAATGCATTGGCTGCTACTAGAATACCATTAAGATAGACACCAAATCGATGAGTTGTACGCTTATGCGGTTTTCCAAGAGCTTCATAGGTGCAAATGAAATGATCATGCTTGCGAATCTCATTTCTATCCTCAGGATGAATATGCTTAATTACATAGTCACTAACTCTAAGCTTTTCAACGTCGGTAAGATTAATGCCAACCTTGTTTAAAATCAAACTACTCATTTTCTTTCTTTTAAGATGTTGAGCGCACCTCTTTTCTTCAAAAGATACCATTTCTTTCTCCTGTAAATGTTATTCAGCTCAAGGGCGCCCAATTGCTGGTTAATGTTATTGAAAGCTAGCTTTCAAAGCTTATCTCTATTTTTAAAAATTTCCTTAAACTCTTCGAAATCAATTGCCTTATCTTCAGTATATAAACGCTTCTGTTTACAGAAACGAAGCCTAAACAAAATGTTCGAGGGGTTAACTGTTCTGTGTTTTGCGATTCTTATTGTAGGGTAATAAACCTCTCCCGCTGTAAACTTTTGAATTATAAAAATGAACTCACTGAAATTAGTAATGCTCTTAGAACCTCGAATATCATTTTGATCTATAACCAGGTTTTGATTATCCTTAGTGGAAGAGGTGGTATGGGCGACGATAAGAAACGGAATTCCTTTATTAGCTGCAAGTTTTTTCAACTCTTTTGCAAACTCTGCTTGCTCTTGAGGTTTCTTATCAAGATAGAAATTGCTTGTAGTTATATTGTCAAAAATAAATAAATCAGCCTTTGACTCATCAAGCTTCTCTTCAATATTTCTTATGCTGACAATAGCCTCTTGCTGCTCTGATACGACATTTAAATTCTCAAGAATTTCATGATTCTCTTTGCAACTAGTCATGAAGTCACAAAGGTATTGCTCTACTGTCTCTTCTGATAAATAGATAAGAACGTTAAAGAATCTATTATTCTCCAAAAAATCAATCGCAATACTTTTACAGAAAGTTGATTTGCCGCTCCCTGATGTTCCAAGTAGCAGATGAAATAACTTTGATCTAAATCCATTAATATTATTCAGGAATGAGTAATGAGAAGTAAAGTATTGCATTTTAGATTCTTCGTATAGCTTTTTAAAAGCTGGAGAATTAATTATATTCAATGTCTTATTCATCCCACTCTCCTATGTGAAAAAAGTCTTTTATTTCTTTATTGGTTTTTTTAATGTTCTTATTGGCGTACTGGATAAGTACTTCTACAGGTTCTTTATTTGTACAAGTGGAGTTTAAATCTGATACTAGCTCCCAGGACGAAACAGGGAGTATTTCATATTCATTATTCCTGCCTTTGAATCCTCTTCTAAACTTAATTACTTTCTTGCTTTCAAGTTCCTTAATCGCATTGCTTACCTGTGACTTACTTGTAAGCTTACAGTCACGCATAATTATTCGATAGCTTGGATGGCTTGGGTTGTATGAAGACAAAGAGCAAAATACAAGTTTTGAATTCTTATGGAGTTCTTTCGTTCTTATTAAGATATTTGGAATCTTTGTATAACCTTTCATGGGATTAACTTTCCCACTCAAGGCCTCTGGATACGAAAAATGTTTCTAGCGTGAATTTTGAGCTTTAATCATTACTGAGTAATTTCTTATAGTTATAAATTCTTGTCTTTGCCCGCTCTAGGAAATTGTCATAACTTCCTGCGCTAAAAAGTGAACTCATGGCGTCCTTAATTGTACTTTTAGTCGTTGGGTAGTCTCTCAAAAATATAAGTAGTCTTAGAAATGTATCATCTGTATTATCCAAGTTTTTAACTGCAAATTCTTTTAGGTTGTACAAGAATTTATTACCAATACGGTTATCCTTGCTTGGTTTTTTCTTGATACCTAAATCTTCTTCATAATCTGTACTTAGTCTTTCAAGTTTCAATAGAAGCTCAGTCAAATTATCATCAATTAATTGCTTATAATCACTTTTGTAAATAGAGCTTATATTATTTTCCATATTGAGCTTTTTAGCAGTCTTTAGAATAATATTTTTAAGTACGTTTTTTTCTTTCAATTCTCTACATAGATTTAGTCTATCATTCGTAAAATCAACGGTTATCTTTCCACTTACTATATCAAGCTTCAATTCGTGAATTAATCTATTTAGCTTTTCTAAGCAATTGTTCTCTTCTAGGAGAAAAAGGTAATCATGGAATTGCTCCGATGGCACTATTTGGCTTTCAATTTTCTTATGGGTTAGTTTATCACTTTTTAAAACTAAACTAGGTATCATCCCTGCCATATAACTAATTGTTCTCTTCATGACTCTTAGTTACTAAAGGCCTCACATAATGTGAAGTTTATTAATCGTACGTTACAATATATAATGAAAATATGACTGGAAGACCTAGTAAGTATAAGGCTAAATACTGCAGACAACTAATCGAGCACATGAGAGACGGAAATTCTTTCACGAGTTTTGCTTCCAAAATTGGTGTTCATGTCGATACTCTCTATGAGTGGTGTGAGAAATACTCCGAATTTTCCGAAGCTAAGAAGATTGCGTTCACTGCTGCTGAAAGCTTCTGGGAGGACGTAGGGCGCGGACATGCAATGAAGGGCCATCAAGCCTGGCAATTTCTCATGAAATGTAGGTTTAAATGGCGAGAGAATAGCTAAACCAATGTCGTTAATAATGAACCTATACGAAAAATTTTTATCAAAAGGTATGATGATGAAGATGAATCAACTGATGGTTATGAAGAAATCTGACTTAGCACATATCAGGATCAGCTTTTGATACAGCCCCGCCATTTATAGGGCTAGAGTAAACTTCTAATATCGATTCAGCTCCATTGGATTTTGCCCACAATCTCTTTTCATCCTCTGTTAATCCTACTGGCTTTTGCTGGCATTTACTTCCAAGTTTTTTGAAGCAGTTACAAAAGATTTTAAATATCTTATTTCCTGTATTTACCACTGCTGAATTATTATAAGCGGTTGAACCAAATGTAGCAGCTGTAGACATCATCTTGTTATATTCATCGAAGTAAGGTTTAGCGAGAGCAATATCCTCGTCAGAGTAACCCCTTTGCTCTTTCCAGCTTTGGTTTATAGTTGCGCATGCTACCAGTGTTAAGATTAGTATATATTTCATTCTCTATTCCTTTCTGTCTCTTAAGTTTATAATTGCTCTATCCCAATCCTTGGGGCTTACCTCTTTTCCGTTATAAGGCTTTTTAAGAGTTCTAAAGCTATAACGAATATAATTACAGTGAGCTCCCTTTCCCCCACTAACTATTGAATAGAGGTCATCCGCTCCTTTAGAGATAGTTTGAACAGTTGCTCCTGCTTTAATAGTTGCAAGCATTGCAGTTCTTATCTCCTCACAGACCTTATTATTTGCAGAGTAAGAGAGCACTGGAATTAACAGTAATAAGTATTTCATTTTTTTATCCTCCTCAAGACTACTTCAAATACACCTGCATTAATTTCATCTTGATAATTTTTGATATTTTCTATTTTTCCGAAGCATAGCTCATCAAGAGAAACACCAAAAACATCTGCCACTTTTTTAACCTGAGAGATGTTTCTTGGATTAGTACCACTTAACCAATCAGAAATAGTAGACTTGCTAACGCCACTAAGTTTACTTAACCTAGAAGCACTAATGCCTTTTATTACAAGATAGTATTCTAATTGTTCTTTTAATTTCATATGTCTTAAGTTTCGTTAAATCTTTTCCTCTATTAAAGCAAAGTCCGATTCGGCTAAATTATTCCGATATATCGTACTAACTGGTGTTTCATAAACAGATGTTAAGTGAACGTTTCATAATTACCTTTGCGAAACACTCAGAAGTTCTCTGTGTACTGTTGCAATAGAGCAGCCTGCCATCTCTGCAATTTGCCTATAACTCATCCCTTTTTTATGGAGTCCAGTTATTAGCTTAGAGTTGCGAGTTTTACGCCTACCAATCTGTTTGCCTTTTGCCCTGGCGTTATTAAGACCATTGATCACTCTTTCCGAAATAAGCTCTCGCTCAAGCTGAGAGATAGCCGCAATGATAGTGAATAGGGCTTTTCCCATTGGTGTAGAGGTATCTACATTCTCTGTGATGCTTATGAAGTTCACATTCAAGCTTCTGAGCTCATCTAGAGCTTCTAGAAGGTGCTTAGTACTCCTTGCAAACCTAGAGAAGGAGTAGACAATTATGGTGCTTATTTCACCATTACGGGCTTTCTCCATCATTTTATCAAGTTCTGGTCTAGATGATTTAGCACCAGATACGCCAAAGTCTTGATAGGTGAGGCAGTTTAAGATTCCTTTACTTTTGCAATACTCATTTAATGCTCGAGTTTGAGACTCAAGGCCTTTATCCTGCTTGTTTGTAGATGTTCTGCAATATATTGCTATGTTCATAGTAACCTCCAGTTAAGAAGGCCAATATATCATTATGTTCAAAATTCAATAGAGTATGAAAAGATTTTGGGCCTTTATCAAAATGTTATGGAGATCAAATATGACAAAGAATAGTGGCAGTAATGAAAATAACGATTTAGTTCGAAGAGCCGCTGAAAATTTGAGAAACCGCATTGAAACAGATTTTGTAACAAAATACATGAGCATATCCAAGTATTTAAGTTTACTTGATACATGCAGTTTATATTTTAGGTATTTACCACAACTTGATGATCAGCTAGAAGGTCGGTTTTTATCTGTTTATGGTAAAAAATTTGCTGATGGTTATGTTAACTCTGGTAAGTTCACTGAAGAAGAGAAGAAGGGGCTTCGAGATGCACTGGAAGTGGATAAGCAGTTTGAAAAGGTGACCTGCCCGAACTTTTAGTACCATTTACACGACTAAACTTTAAATCGCAAGAG
>CAYGUN010000130.1:0-7801 GCA_964353025.1 uncultured Bacteriovoracaceae bacterium | reverse complement strand
TCTATTTTGATATACCTGACAAATTAAAACCTTATGCCATGATCAATATTGAATCCCACCTAGAGAAGCTTCAAGCTGAGGGCAAGCTTGCCAAATAGGAAAAATGCTATTGGATTGCTCTGAGTTCAGATTTCCGTTATCCTGGTTTTATTAAGGAGTATTTATGTTGCAAGAGACTTTTCAGCACCTCTTTGAAGGTGAGCGCTCAATTCCACCGATGTGCCCGTGGTATGACCATCAAGTGAAGTATGGTATGCCTAATTTAAAATGGTGTGAAGAGACTTTATGCTCCTATGTGGTTGAGCCTGCGAACACTTGGTCAAACATCGCTTATTTAATTGTGGCACTACTTATTTTCTGGAAGGCCACTCAAAAGTCCCAAAAAGAAGCTGTCTGGATTGCTCCAGCACTTGCCATAACAGGCATGTGCTCTTTTTATTACCATATGACGACCAATGGCTTTTCACAGTATATAGACTTTATTGGTATGTATATTATGGTCGCTTTGCTGGCCTGCTTTAATCTTGTGAGGGCCAGACTATTAAAGATGAAGCATATCTTAATACCTTGGCTCGGACTTATTGTTGCCTATAGTGGACTGTATTTTCTTTTTGCTAAGATAGGAATTAAGATTCAGCTTATTATTGTTCTTGCAGCTATTGTCATTGTAGGGACAGAGTTTTTTATTAAATTTAAACTTCAGCAAAAAACAAATTACAAAAACTTGTATTTGGCCCTGGGCTTTATTGGTACAGCAGAAGTATTCTCTCTACTTGATTTGAATAGAATTATGTGTGAACCTTCTAACCATTTTATTCAAGGCCACGCCATTTGGCATGTTCTTGGTGGTATTGGTTTCTGGTTTGTTTATGAATTCTATGCGCAGACCAGACTAAACGAAGCTTAGAGGGAGATAAGGTTTCTCTCCCTCTAAAATATTTCAATTTAATTAATTGAATTTTCGTTGATGTACAATCGGTAGGTTTTTTCTCTGGTTCTTCTAATAGCAAAATTGCCATTATCTCTTTGTTCCATTAAAAACTCATAAAAAGTAGGGGTCGTATCAGAGATTTCAAGTACAGATTTTCCCTCATGTTCTCCAAAATCAATAAATACATTTTCTTCTGCTAGGATTCCAGTTACAGGACTTGTTTCTTGTTGAGCCATTTTATTCCCTCCTTAGAACGTATGTAGGCGCAGGAGAAGTTGCATTCCATGCATCTTCTTTTTAAATTGTTTCACGAGATCTTTAGTTTTGAAAAGAACTTTATTTGATTTTTGTAAAAAAATACCTTAGGTAGTTAACCAATGCCTTAAATTCTATAGGGTAGTCGTCGGCCATCAAATTCTTAATTAATTCAAGTGTCTGAAATAAGGTTAATTGCTCTCGGTAGGGGCGGTCTGACACCATGGCAACTATAATATCCATAATAGCAACCATCTCAGTTTCTAGGCCGAGTAAATCAGTATTTATATCACGAGCTTTAGTTTCGTTAAAAATATTATGGATTTTTTTATTAAGAAAGTGATGATTTTTTATAATATTTAAATAGTTTCGGCTCAGAGGAACACGGCCATCAAGTAGAGAAAGTGAGTTGTCTGCATGCTTGCTGAAGACTTTTTTCTCTTTGTCATCCAGTCCTACTTTTTCAAGTTTATCATCGGGAACAAAAGACATTCCAATATCTTTAAAGTAACTCGTGATAAAAAGCATTTCGACATCTTTTTCATGAAAGAGTTTAAATTGTTGTAGGAAGCCAATTAAAATAAGCGATGCGAGCATTGGCTGAGAGATAACAAAGTGGTGATTATTAGATAATAGATCTGAATACAATGAAGAGAGAATTTGCTTATGGTCAAGCAAAAACTTACCCAGGTTAACTGTGCACTGGTACTGCATTTTTAAGTTGTTTTCATTCAAAGGATCTTTATAAAGCTCGGCCATATTTTGAGAAAGTAGTTGAATTTGTTTCTTTGCATTTTCAGCAGGGTCTCCCACTGATAGGGAACGAGTCACTTTGATTAATTCATTTTTCATGCGCTCGTTAATAATTTGATAATCTTCAGAGTGAACAAAAATATTTTTTGTATTAAAGCGAATGAGATCTTTAATAGTTTCTTTCGTAACAGCAGAGCCTTCTGAAACAATGACGTAGAATTCTCCATCTTTAAACGTGTAAATATCTTTGAGGCACATCTCAAGTAGAAGCAGATCTTTCAACACAACTTCTTGAAGTTGCATTGCCAGTAAATTTTTTCTCAAGTAAGCACTAGAGCTCATTCACAGTACCAGACTAAATTATAAGGGAATTTTTCTTGGCGGCATCCACCAAGTCCCTACTAATATTCTAGCTTACGAGTCAACTCTGTACTATAAGGCAGCTTTTTCAATAATTTGGGTAAAGAAGGCCTTGAAATCATGGCCATTGGCTTCCATCATTTTAGGAAATAATGATATGGGAGTCATTCCTGGGAAAGTATTAGGCTCACTTAAGTAAACATCATCTCCTTCGACCAGAAAATCGACTCGACATAGGTGTTTCATATTCATGAGCTTAAAAGCTTTTCGTGCTTCATCTTTCATTTTCTGAGCAATTTTCTCATCTAAGTTTTCAGCACGCACGATAGTTTGAGTTTTACTTTCTTTGGCATATTTCTCTTCATAGGAGTAGAAGCCTGAAGGGCAGATAATTTCTCCCGGGTAGCTCACATGAATTTCTCCATCATACTCATAAACAGAGATTTCAAATTCTCGGCCTTTTACCATTTTTTCAACCAGAACATAATCAGAGAACTTAAAGGCTTCTTTAATAAGTGGCTTGAAATCCTCCCCTTTTTTTACTGGATAACAACCAACAGATGAGCCTTGGGATGCGGCCTTAATAAAAAGATCCCCATGCTCACTTGCCATAGACTCAACTCTTTTCATTTCTTCATTATTATCGGAGGTGAGAAAAACAAAAGGTGCTTGAGAAACGCCAAGGGCCGTAAGCCAAAGTTTAGTTGAAACTTTATTAAAGCAGAGGTGGCTTGTTTCAGCACCACAACCAACGAAAGGAAGTTTGATGACTTCTAGAAAAGCTGGTAGCTCTCCGGTTTCACCCGGATAACCATGGATGCAAGGTACTGCCACATCTATCTTAATCCTTTCAGAACCAATAATTAACTCTTTCTGATAATTAAGCTCGCAAGTCGTTTTATCATCTGTTCTCCAGATATTATCTTTGCCAATTTCCACCCGATGAACTTTGAAGTTTTTACTTGATTCCAATATGGTTTTTAAATAACTAGATGAAACCAGAGAGACGTCATGCTCTGCACCGCCACCGCCACACAGAAGTAATATATTTTTCATTAGCTTTCCTTAGTTTCTTAGTTCCTGAGGGACCTTCTCACTACCAAGTTTATCAAATAATTCAAAAAGATCATTATTTGAAAGTGTATCGGATTTTTTTTCTCCATAGGCCCTAAGGCTCACACTTTTGTTCTCCATTTCGCGGTCTCCAATAACAATCATAAAGGGAATTTTGCCTTTTTGGATTTGGCGGGTTTTAAATCCCATGGATTCATTCCTATCATCGACACTAACCTTATAACCTAAGTTATTAAGCTTAAGAGACAGCTCTTGCGCGTACTGAAGGTGTATGTCATTATTCACTGGAACAATGGTTGCCTGCTCTGGTGCCAGCCAAAATGGGAAAGCTCCCGCCACATGCTCAAGGTAAACGCCAAAGAATCTTTCTAATGAGCCCAATAATGCTCTATGAATAACAACGGGTCTTTTCTGTTCACCGTCTGAATCATCATATTTTAAATCAAATCTATCAGGAAGTTGAAAATCCAACTGGATAGTACCAAGTTGGTAATATCTTCCAAGAGCATCTGAAATCTCGACATCAATTTTGGGCCCGTAGAATGCTCCGTCGCCTTCTTTGATTTTCCACTCATAACCACTTTTCTCTAGTGCACCTTTAAGGGACTCTTCAGCTGTATTCCAAGTTTCTATTTCTCCCACAAATTTGTCAGGGCGGGTCGAGAGGTTAATTTTAACATCCTTGAAACCAAAATGTTTGTAAGCGATAAAGAACATTTCCATCAAGCTTAAAACTTCATCTTGAATTTTTTCAGGTTGAATAAATATATGAGCATCGTCCTGGCAAAAAGTTCGTACGCGAGTCAGTCCTGCAAGTGTTCCAGACTTTTCATAACGATGAAGCCTTCCAAAATCCGCATATCTTAAAGGTAGGTCTCTATAGCTGTATTTAAAATGTTTATACATGAGCATATGGCATGGGCAATTCATAGGTTTAACTGCGTACTCTCGATCTTCAACCGGTGTGAAAAACATATTTTCTTTATAGTTTTCGTAATGCCCACTAGTGTGCCAAAGATTAACGTCCAAAATTTGTGGAGTGATAACTTCTTTATAGTCATATTTCCTATAAAGGCGTCTCATGAAATCCACTAGTTCATTATAAACAAGTGTACCCTTAGGCATAAAAAAAGGAGAGCCCGGTGCTACTGAATCAAAGAGGAATAGTTCTAGTTCTTTACCCAGCTTCCTGTGATCTCGTTTCTTAGCTTCTTCCAGGTTAAACAGGTATTGTTTTAAAGCTTTTTTATCGTCAAAGTGAGCGGCATAGATTCTTTGAATCATGGGTCTCGACTCTTGTCCTCTCCAATAAGCACCAGCGGTATGCAATAGTTTAAAGTACTGGGGGATCTCGATTGTGTTTTCTACGTGAGGGCCACGGCAAAGATCGATAAATCTATCTGGTCCACCATTTGAATAATAAGTAATGGTTTCACCTGGAGGAAAATCTCTAATAAGTTCTTGCTTAAGAGTTTGTCCTTTTTCCCCAAAAACTTTAATGGCCTCATCTCTATCAATTTCAAAACGTTCTACCGGAAGTTTTTCTTTTATGATTTCTACCATTTTCTTTTCAATGGCCTCGAAATGCTCTTCAGTTAAACGGGTTTCCATATCGATGTCGTAGTAAAAGCCATTATCAATAACAGGACCAATTCCAAGCCTAACTTCTTCGTTTGGGAAAAGCTCTGTTATTGCCTGGGCCATAAGGTGTGCACATGAATGCCTGGCAGTTTCTAAATCGATTTTTTTCCCCATAACCTTCCTTTAAAAATGAGCAATAAAATTATCAACTTAATCGATATTTAGCAACGGGCCAAGTTACTGAAAAAAAGGCTTTGGATTTAGGCATATTGAAAAAAATATAGGCTAGATGCACCAATTTTTAGCTTCGATGTAAGGAAAATATTTTCTAAGTGCAAAAAAAAGTTGAGAAAAGGCCCTAAGTGCCTATTAATACTATCTCTTAGCTCAATAATCTTATTTTACAAATGAGATTAAACTATTGTAAGGTTTATTTCCAAGAGAGACGGAGGAAAAAATGGACATTATTAACCAATCAAACCAAAAGCCCGGGGCAGTAATTGTGGATGCAACAATGGCAAAAGCCACTTTGGATTTAAAGCGAGACGATAGTTTCGTCGCAAATTACCAGGATAAAGACAGAGTCGAAGGACAGGGATTCTATCGATTGGCCAAAGTTTACTATGATAAGTCCGACCTTAGGAAAGCAGAAGAATTTTTTATTAAATCACTAGAGAGAACTGAGTTTCCTCGAGATGCTTTTGCCATGTTTAAGATTCATGGTTTCCTTATCCGTGTTTATTCTGAGGGAATGCAAGAAGCGAAAGCTGAGCACCATATACAATGTTCTGAAATTCTTCTTGAAAAACTAGCAAACTCTCTTGGCACTCTTAATGGAGAGTATTTTTATAATCTAGGTGTTGTAAATACTTATAGAGGGGATTTTAAAGAAGCTCGCAAGAACTTTACTCTCACATATAAAAAGGCACAAGAAGAGCATGAGCCAGAATTAGTGGCCAAGTCCCTTTATGCTTTAGCAACAAATTATCAAAGTACTGGGGAGCATGAGCTCTCGCTTACATACTTAAGACAACTAGAGGAACTGCTTCATATTCTGAATAAAGATTATTTGAAAGGAAGTATGTATATTCTCTTTGGCCATGTTCATGTTGGGCTTAATAATTTTCAACAGGCCCATGATAATTATGAAAAGGCCATCAAAACTCTTCAAGGTAAAACTTCTTGGAATTTATACAGCTATATCCTTCTTTACAAAGGGATTGTTTTCAAGAAACTTGGAGAGTACACAAAATCATTACTTTTCTTTAATTTAGCGGCAACATCAATTGATGAAATGGTCTTTAAAAGACTAAGTGAGAAGATTAAATTGGAAGTAGATGATGTGAATGATTCAAGTGTTGACCTTTATTTAGACAGACATAATCGACTTATTCATGAAAAGGATATTGGAACAATTGACTTCAAGCATAGGTTTGTTCTTTTAGAAATCCTCTTTTTGCTTGCTAAAAACTCAGGTTCTTACTTTAATAAAGATGACCTTGCGAAACTTATTTGGAAAGACGAGTATAATCCCCTTATTCATGATAAGCTTATTTACACAAGTGTTAGTCGTTTAAGAAAATTGATTGAGCCCAAAGGTAATGAAAGAAAGTATATTGTTCGTGGCAAAGATGGTTATACATTTAATCCAACTGTTAAGGCCCGTTTTCATAGAGAAACTGAATCGCAAGATCAAAAGACAATTGCGAACGTTGAAATTAGCTCACCTGTATAATTTTATAATCTTGGTTCTACTCTTAGCACCTGCTAGGAGTAGAGCTGAAGATAATCAATTTGAGCTAGTCAAAGAAAGCCGAATCCTGTTTAAAGTTGTCTCAGATGTTTACTCCTTGGATGATATTAAACTTTTTGCTCAAAAAATCACTTCGTTTTCCTGTATGTATCAAAACTCATTGATAGTAGGTTCATTCGAGCTAAGCAAGCAAAAGCTAGCAGCAATTCAACAAATTGATTTAAGTTCATCCCTGGAACCGAAGAATATTCTTATTTATGATGGGTTAAAAAATTTAGTAAAGGTACTTAAGTATATTGATACTCAATCTGTTCAAGTTGATCCTGTTCTTTATTCGGCATTAAAAGATTCTTACAAGCTGAATAGTTGTGGAAGAGAGATGCCCCGTTTTAATGGGATGTTAGCAAATATTATAAAGGCAGAAGTTTATTTTCGTTCAAGATTTCAAGATAAATCATTCTGGGTTAGTGATGCTGAAATTAAAAAAGCAATGCCAAATTACCCTGGGAAGTCTCGCCAGGCAGTACGAAATATTGAAGAAGGTAAAAGAAAATCGAAAGCTATTTCTTTATTTATAGACTCCGTAAGCAAGCAAGTATCCGATGACAGTTTTTATTAAACAAGAGTTGGCCAATCTTTCGCAAGACGATTTAGAGGCCCTTATTCACCTTGACCATTCTTTTTTCGATTATCCTTGGAGCCGCAACCAGTGGCTTGATTTAAGAAAGTCAGACAACTATTTACTTATTTTTGATAAACAAAAAGGACTTTGTTTGTTTCAGCTTAACCCATTTGAGGGGATGGCCCATCTTTTAAAGATCTTGGTCATTAAAGAGGAAAGAAGGAAGGGGGTGGCACAATTTTTTATTAACTCTGCCATTGAGCAAATTAAAGCAGAGAATGTGGGAAAAATCATTCTAGAGGTAGCGGATGACAATCTCTCAGCTATTGAGTTTTATCAAAAAAATGGATTTGAGGGTTTAAACGTAGTTAAAAAATATTATTCTGACGGGAAAAATGCACTTAGAATGATAAAAGAGTTATGACCTCGAGATATTTCCCGAGGCCATAAATATATTAAAGAGCGTAACTAA
>CAYGUN010000129.1:0-7809 GCA_964353025.1 uncultured Bacteriovoracaceae bacterium | reverse complement strand
GAAAAACAACTAGAGAGTTTTTTAATAAGCTCGGCTGTTGATAATTCAGAGATTAAAATTGGTGAATCTAATTTATCAGCAGATGAAGTTAAGGCCTTTTTAAATAAGTATAGAATTTATCACTCTACAATTAAGTCATATGATAGACATTTTGATTCTATTCTTCTTAAAAAAATAATTGAATCTGAATTAATAGATGAGAATAGTCTTCAGTCAGAAGAGCTTGCTAAAAATGTTATTCTTGAATTAGAAGCTTATTTTAAAGAGCAAGAAAAGCATACTTTAAGAAAATATACTTTTACGCTGGAAAAAGATCCAGAACATAACAAGTATTATATTAGAGTTAACGTTAAAACATCTCTGAAAATTAAAAAATTCAGGTTGAATTCATATTTTCTTGAATCTGCAGAATTTGCAGACTTAAAAAATTACTATGAAGGTTTTAAAAAGTATAAAGGTTTGAAATTTTCTATTACCAATGCGAACTCTGCTCAAAGCTTTGATTCGCTTGATGAATTTTCTGATTTTATTTTCAAAGAAGGAAAGCAGGGTGCTTATATTCAAAGATACAAAGGTCTTGGAGAGATGAACCCAGAGCAACTTTGGGAAACGACAATGAACCCAGAGTTTAGAACTCTTCTGCAGGTTAAAATAGAAGACACCATAGATGCAGATCAAGTTTTTTCAGTGCTCATGGGTGATCAAGTTGAACCAAGAAGAGAATTTGTTGAAACCAATGCACTTAACGTAAGAAACTTAGATATTTAATTAAAGGTAATATATGAACGAACAAGATAATACACCAACGAATGTTGCTCCTCTTTTGATTCAAGATGAAATGCGTGAATGTTATTTAGATTATGCAATGAGCGTTATCGTTGGCCGCGCACTTCCTGATGTCAGAGATGGATTAAAACCTGTTCATAGAAGGGTATTATATGCGATGTATATGCTTAACAATTATCATAATAAGCCTTTTTTGAAATCAGCTAGAGTTGTAGGGGATGTTATTGGTAAATACCACCCACACGGTGACTCTGCTGTTTATGGTACTATAGTCAGACTTGCTCAAGATTTTTCAATGAGAAATCCTGTTGTTGATGGCCAAGGAAACTTTGGTTCAATTGATGGGGATTCTGCAGCAGCAATGAGATACACCGAAATTAGAATGCACAAGATTGCAGAAGAGATGCTTAAAGATCTTGATAAAGAAACTGTAGACTGGCAACCCAACTATGATGATTCATTACAAGAGCCGGTGGTTCTTCCAACTAAAGTACCAAATCTTTTAGTGAATGGTTCAACAGGTATTGCTGTTGGTATGGCCACAAATATTCCTCCACACAATCTTGGAGAAATAATGACAGGTCTTATTACTTTAATTGATGAACCGGATACATCAATTGAACAATTAATGACTATCATTCCTGGACCTGATTTTCCTACAGCTGGTTCAATTCATGGAACAATGGGGATTAAGTCAGCTTACTTCACTGGAAAAGGTGTTATTCAAATTCGTGCTAAAGCTGAAATAGAAGTTTATGGAAAACAAGATAGAGAAAGAATTATTATTTCAGAACTTCCGTACCAGGTAAATAAAGCAAAATTAATTGAAAAAGTTGCAAGTCTTGTAAATGATAAGGCGCTAACTGGAATTTCAGATATTAGAGATGAGTCAAACAGGTTGGGTATTAGAGTTGTTATTGAGCTTAAAAGAAATGAAGCTAGCAGTGTTATATTAAACCAATTATATAAAATGACTCAAATGCAAGTCTCTTACGGGATAATTTTCTTATCTCTTCATAATGGTCAACCAAAGGTTATGAATTTAAGAGAGCAACTTCAGTGTTTTATTGACCATAGAAGAGAAGTTGTTGTTAGAAGAACAACATTTGATCTTAAGAAAGCAAAAGCCAAGGCCCATATTTTAGAAGGTCTTAAAATAGCGGTCGAAAATATTGATGCTATTGTGGAGATGATTAAAAAGTCTGAAGGACCATCTCAAGCTAGAGAAAAATTGATGTCAAATTACACCATGAGTGAAAAACAAGCTCAGGCCGTACTTGATATGAGACTACAAAGATTAACAGGTCTAGAGAGAGATAAAATTATTGCAGATTATGAAGCGGTAATGAAAGAAATTGCAAGACTAGAAGAAATTTTAAGTTCTGATGAATTAATTTTTGGAATTATTCGAGATGAATTTATTGAGATAAAAGAAAATTATGCGGATGAGCGTAGAACAGAAATTATTGCCAGAACTGATGAAATTCAAATTGAAGATCTTATAAGAAGTGAAGAAGTCATCGTAACCATTACTCACAAAGGTTATATTAAGAGAATGAGTGTTGATACCTATAAATCACAAAGACGTGGTGGAAAAGGTGTTAAAGGTGCAATTAATGATGAAGATTTCTTTAATAGTATTTTTACAGCAGACACTCATGATGAACTGATGTTTTTTACAGAGCGTGGAACTGTTTTCTCTTTAAAAGTTTATGAAATACCAGAAGGAACAAGAACTACTAAAGGTAGAAATATCGTTAACCTTATTCAAGTACCTAAAGGGGAAAGAGTTAAAGAAATTATTGCTAAGCCAAAAAACTCAGATGATAAATTTTTAATTATTTGTACCTCTAAAGGATATGTTAAGAAAACTGATTTAAAAGAATACGATAGAATTAATCAAAATGGTAAGAAAGGTATTAAGATAGAAGATGGTGATGCTATTATTAGTGTTCGAATTACTGATGGAACCAAAGATGTATTAATTTGTGCAAGTTCTGGAAAAATTATTCGTTTTTCTGAAGCAGATACTAGGCCAATGGGAAGAGTTTCTCGAGGGGTTAAAGGTATTACTTTAAGTGAAACAGAAAAAGTTATTGGTATGGAAATTATCGATGATAACGTTGAAATTTTGTCAGTGACAGAAAATGGTTATGGAAAGAGAACAATTTCTAAAGAGTACAGAAAACAAAGTCGCGGTGGAAAAGGAATAATTGCGATGAAATTGACTGAGAAAAATGGAGATATTGTTCAAGTTAAACATGTTTGCGAGAACGAAGATTTGATGATTATTACAAATAAAGGTCAAGTTATTAGAACTAAGATCTCTGGAATTTCTCTACTAGGTAGAAATACACAGGGAGTAAGGTTGATAAATCTCAAGGATGGGGAAAAGGTTGTTGCGGTTGAAAAAATTGCGGAATCTTCTGAAGATGAGCTTGAAGAAATTTAATTTTTTAATTTTATTATTCTGCTTATTATTATCTTCTTGTGATTTTACTTCAGGTTTACATCAGTCAATCTTAAGGGCCCAAGACTTTATTAAAAAACAAGAATTCTCCAATGCGGCAGATGAATATGAAAGTATTCTTAAACTCAAGTTGTCTCAAAATCTAAGGATCAAAATCAATTTTCAGCTTGGAGAGATATATTCCTTATATTTGAATAAAAATAAAGAGGCCTTAAAAAATTTTAAAAATGTTATCGAAATCACAGATAATCCAATTTGGCAGGTAAAGTCACTAGAAAGATATGCTCAAATCAACTTTGAATTTATTAAAGACTATAAAGAATCCTTAACGGCTTATGAAACTTTAATAAACTTCACACCAACACTTGAGAAACAAGATTTCTATGAATTTAGATATGCTCAATCTCTTTTGAATTTGAATAAATACGATCAAGCAATAAAGTATTTTGAAGATATGATAAAAAAAACAAATCACGAGTATTATATTAAGGCCTATTACGAAATAGGGCTTTGTTATTATTATTTGAAGAAATGGCCCAGTGCTATTAAGTATTTTAAGGACTATATAGGCAGGGAAACTTCAAAAGATGGGATAGTGATGGCAAAATTTTTAATTGCAAATGCCTACGAAACTAGTGAACAGTTAAAAAAAGCTTATAATATCTATTATTCAATTTTAAATAGCTATCCAAATCCAGATGTCATTAAAAATAGGCTTGAATCTCTCTATCAGAGACGTGTTGCAAGGAAGAGATGAAGAAGTATGCCATTGTTGTTGGGCTGGCCCTTGGGCTTCCCTCCACTATTCTTGGAGTTTTTGCTATTTTGTATCACTTGGTTCAAGAAAATCTTATTTCTTGGAATATAGCTCTTGGTATAATAGTTTTGGTGGTACTTAATACTCTTTATCTAATGATTCGTTATGTTAATAAAAGAAAAAGTTAACCTTAAGCTCTATTTTCTTGGTTCATTTATCAATTTGGGCCTAGTTAGTTTATTTTGGACAAAATCCTGGTCTGATTTTCTTATCTATCTTGGTATTCTAATTGCCTCTATTATTAACCACTATCTTTTGGCGAAGGGTATTTCTTTGGTTTTATCAAGCTCATATAGGACACCTGTTAAAAATAGAGGATTAAAAGCAGGGTTGTATCTTGGCGGGAAAACGGTGATTTTGGGCGGGGCATTGTTTCTTGCTGCCACGTATGATAAAGAAAAAACACTTTTTCTAGTGATTTTATATATTTTTCAATTGATAATCTTGGGCTTAAGTATTAAAAAAGCACAGTAAGAATTCTTTTAAAAACCAAGGGTTTACCGATGAAATATTTAGCGCTCTTAGCGGCTGCTCTTTTTACAAATAATTCCCATGCTTCAGGATATACTTTTTTATCCAATGTTGCTCATTCATTACATGTTCCAGAGCATGTGGTGACTTTTGTCATTATTGCAGTGCTAGTATGCCTTGCAGGTTTGCTCTATCGATTAAAGTCAGGCTCAGTTGATAAGGCCATTATTCCTGATAAAGGAATAACTTTTAGAAATATTTGTGAAGCTTTTGGTGAATTTGTTTATAATCTTACTCGTTCAACAATGGGTGAAAAAGAAGCACAAAAATATTTTCCCGTTATTTGTATGATCTTTATGTTTATTTTTGCCAGTAACCTAACTGGTTTGATTCCAGGTTTTTTACCACCAACAGATAATATTAATACAACACTTGCGCTCGGAATTTTCGTCTTTATTTATTACAATTATCAAGGGATTAAAGCTCAGGGTGTTGTTGGACATTTAAAACATTTTGCAGGTCCTGTTTGGTATTTGGCGCCACTTATCTTTGTTATTGAAATTATCTCTCATGCGGTTAGGCCTGTTTCTCTTGCTCTTCGCTTAAGAGGAAATATGTTTGGAGATCACTTAGTTTTATCTATTTTCTCTGATCTTCTTCCTTATATTATCCCTATCGTATTTATGGTACTGGGGTTATTCGTTTGTTTTATTCAGGCATTTGTTTTTACATTACTAACAATGGTTTATATAGGTTTAGCAACTGCTCATCACGATCATGATGAAGCTGGGGCACATTAATAATAACAATTTTTAAAACGGAGAATTAAAATGAGAATTTTATCTTTACTTGCTGTTGCATTACTTCCTTCTTTGGCTTTAGCTGAAACAACTGACGCTGCTACTTTTGCTTGGTCATCTGCTATGGCAATTGCTGTTGCTGCTGTTGGTGGAGCATTTGCTCAAGGTAAAGCAGCTTCTGTTGCTCTTGAAGGTATCGCAAGAAACCCATCAGCTTCTGACAAACTATTTACTCCAATGATTATTGCTCTTGCTCTAATCGAGTCTCTAGTTATTTACGCATTTGTTATTGCGTTCTTAATTAAGCCAACTGTTTAATTAAAAAAAAATAAAAATTCGATCAGAATTGGAATGGCCCTTGAAATATAGGGCCATTTTTTATTAAAAATAACGTGTTGTTGTTAAGCTAACTTGGTGATCTTTATGAAGAATTTCAAGACCTCTTTGAATTGCTTCCTTTTGAGGTGCATCGATATAGCGGTATGATCCCTTAATTCCCCAAACGTCACTAAGTCGTTGAGAGTATGAAGTTGAAAAAAGATATTCACGTCCTCTTTCCAAATCAGCAATGAGGCTAATAAAAAATTCTTTTGCAAGAATATCATTCCAAGCATATCTATACCCAAATAAAACATCTCTTTGAAATGTATTAGCGATGGCGCGATTGGGCTTACTAAGATCAATAACACTCATAGCTTCAAAGATGAAAGTGGAATCAGTTCCACTTGAATGTGAGTATGTGTAGTCTAGGCCAAATGCAATTTGAGTATTATCCTTCGCTTCATAACCAAAAGCTACTAATGGGCCATAGTTATCAAAATCTATAGTTGCTGTTTCTAGTTTTAAAACAAATGCATCGATTGCTTGTTGATAAGTTATTCCATATTGAAATCTTGGAACGGTATAAAGCTGGATACTGGTTCCTGATGGAGCGGCGATAGGATTATAGCGATCTTGATGTTGAATAGTATAGAAGGCGAGGTCGATTCCATCAAAGCTTTGTTCAAATCTTGTTGCCCACTGAAGATCCCATTTATCATTCATTTCTTTTCCATCACTGTCTAGATGCTTGGGCTTTAATACATTTAAGCCGGGAGAAAAAAAACTGAGTCTATTATTATTATCGGGCAAGTTTGGCCCTTGAATTCTTGGAAGTAGATAAAAATTTAATGAACCACTATTTAATAAATAAGTCGTTTGTAGCATTAACTCGCCAATTTTTTCGGCATTTTCTAGATTGGAATCAAAATTTCTAGCATTTATAACATCAGCAGGGTGAAAGGCTTCAGTTGCAGACCAATTAAGGATTTGATAACCAGCAAAGATAAGCCATTTCTCACCATTGTATCCAGTATAAATATCTTCAGGAATTAAAATATTACGATTTGTTTCAGCAAAGTCATGACGACCAGAAAATCGTACTTTACTCAACCAGTTTTGTGTTTCATGAAGAACTTCAAACTTAGGGGCCAATGCTGTTCCGTAATCTTTAGTATATGAGTTATGGTCATTTTTAAAAACTCTTAATTCGGTAGCAATTTGACCTTTGTAGAAAATGTCAGCATAGACATTAGTAGTTAAAAGCAAAATAATAAAAAAAGATCTCATTTTTTTAGACTTCCCTTATTAAAATCTCTGTCAGTATAATTTTTTCCTAGCTCTCTATCACTCCAAGTAAGAATTGATTTTTTTGAGGTTTGATGATTTGTCATTTCAACTTCCGAAGCTCTCCACCATTTGCCCAGTTTTTCAAATTTTTTAAACAGAGCTGTTTTAAGTAATTCAGATTTACGGTCATAATATTCTACTTTAAGAGTGTTGAAATATTCTTTATCCATCCAAAGTATTTGTTTGCTATAACCACTTTTAACATCTTTGGGAATTCTTTGAAGCTTCCATGTACTCCGGCCATCAATTTTATCATCTGCTAAAAATTTATAATTATATTTCTCAATTTCTTGTGAACCCAGGTCTTCATAGGAAAATTCACTACCCATAAAAGATCCTGATTTAGTTCGCGAAGTGATTCTTTTAACTTTTTTTAATGAAGGCAGATATAACCATTGATCATCGTCATCTTTTTTATGTGTCCAGGTTAGCATTTTTGTTCCTTTAACATCAGCAGGCCACAAAAACATAATAAGAGATTTATCACCATCTCCGTCAACTTCTTTTGTTTTAGAAGTCATTTTTCTCTCTATTTTTTCTCCAGCCGCATTTAGAAGAATCATCTTCATAGTGCTTTCTTCACCTTTAAAACCATTATTATGTGATTGTGCTTTGGTTGCAATCTCAAGACCTTTTTCTTCTGGGGTTATTGCAAATAAATTTATGGTCAAAAATAAAAGTATAAAATACTTCATATAAACTCCTCTAGGATTTTTAAAACATGGCCTTAGACACTTACTCTCTGAAACAGTATGAAAATACTTATCTCCTTTCAAGTAAAAACCTTTAAGGATTTT
>CAYGUN010000128.1:0-7882 GCA_964353025.1 uncultured Bacteriovoracaceae bacterium | reverse complement strand
CTCCTTTTGGTCCATTCTAGCATATGCTGTGGACCTAATTACGCCGGGCAGGTCAGCTCTTTAATAGTTAAACCCTCCTGATAATGAAGCCGTGCCAGCGTCTCCTGTTCAATATTGAACTTATCTCTTAACCATTTAGCTCGATATAATCGAATTATAGTAAGAGGGTGTTCAACTATTGTCGGGTAGACCCCACCATTTTTAGCTGACCTTTTTCTTTTTCCTAATAACTTCTTTATACTCTGGAAGGCTTTGATAGCCATTAGGATATAATAATATAGTTGGACTTATGCCTAAAAAAGCAGAAAGCTTGATGGCCAATTTAGGTCCTACTTCTCTACGGTTATTTTCTATGGCCGAAAGATTTGCTTGGGAAATTCCACAGGCCCAAGCAAGGTCGTCTTGAAGAATCTCAAAGTTTTTTCTGAAGGCCTTTATTATGTCACCACTTTGAGTGTTCTTTGGAGAAATGAGCTTTAATGGGTCTTTCATATATTACCTCTTGTAGTTATGGTCGGGAGTAATCCGAGCAATCAAAATTTTAATAATTTGATCTTCAATTTTATAAATGATTCGACCGCTGCTCGAAAAACAAGAAGATCTGTGGCCTTTCCAATTGTCATAGAGTTCATGATCATCCCAGCGCTTCTCGTTTTGAATGGACTCTGGACCTTCTTCGGAAATTTGTCTAATCCAAACAGCAATAATGGTGCGGTCTTCAATCGAAAGTTTCTTACTTTTAATTAAGTCTTCGATTTCCTTTTCAACTTTTGATGACTCGAACTCTACTTTCCACATCAGGTTACACTAACATATCTCAACCGACATGTCAAAAAAGATATATCCCCACGTTTCCTAATGGCCACTTCTTGCTAGCAAGGACAGTTATCTAATTGATATTATTAAGAAAGGCATCCTCCCTCAATTGAAAAATGGCAGCTTGGCGCCTGAGTACGTAAGCTCTGTAAACTGGGAATCCGTTTTCACTAAACCAGGAGATGTGATTTTCTTTGATTCCTATATCCCCCACCGCTCGCAAAAAAACTTAAGCCCTAACCCTAGAAGGGCCCTTTATATTACTTATAATAAGTTAGCAGAAGGCTCCCGGCGGGATGATTATTACGCTGATAAAAGAAAAAACTTCCCTCCAGAATGCGAGCGGGTTCCAGGTGTTGATTATTCAAAAGGGGCCAAAATTTATAATTTGGCCAATCCAATCAAATAAGAAATTTCTACGCTTTTTTGTTTTGATACTTTTGTTTAAATTCTTGCACAAACAGTGAGCTGGCTTCTTCGCTATACTTGAAAAAAAGTTGAGGCTCAACTAGTTCTAGTTCCATCAAACGCAATTGTCCTTTCTCATCTTCTACCACATCCACCCTGGCATAAAAATAATCCCTACTACAGGCCATGAGTATTTGTAGTGCAAGCTCCACTTCTTTGTCAGATGGTTTGTAGACTTCAACGCTTCCTCCATGTTCTTCTTGAATTCTAAACTCCCCGGCCTTAGCAGTCTTTTTAATCGCGTGAGAGAATTTATCATTAAAGAAGATAAAAGAGATTTCTCCTTGAGAGATAATATTGGGCATAAAAGGTTGAACTAGCACATCTCGATTTTGAAAGACTGATAGCAGATGCTCCACTTCGCTCATGTCAAGACTTACCTTTTTTCTAAAAGTATCCACGCCACTAGCACCTACCACAGGCTTAATGACAAACTCTTGGGCCTTAATCAGCATCAGAATATCTTCAAATTTTTCTTGATTAAATTTTTCAATCTTAAAAGTGGGAACTGTAGGAATTCCTTCAAAGGTCAAGGTTTCAAGATAAGTTTTATCTAAATTCCAAAGGATAGTTTCATAACTATTAATAAGAGTGGCCTTAGAGTCTTTAATGTCTTTTAAGACCCGTAAGAACTGTTCGTAACGAGAAAAATAATCCCAGGGATTTCTAACAATAACGAAGTTAAACTCATTCCAGTCGATTTCTTCACTCCAAACCACCGCTTGCGTGTAAAAATGATTCTTTTTAAACTCATCCAGCAAGGCCTGTTCTTCAGGGATAAGTTGTGGAAATTTCTCACAAGTTAAGAATGCAATACGATCCATGGCCAGTCCTATAATCTGCTAACTAGTAGAAATTATATCATCTAATATTAAGATAGTGTAAATGTTTCCCCAGATCGCTTGAACTCCCTTGTCAGCATCGCTTTAGACCGATACTAATTGCCCCATGAAGTATGAAACACGAGAAAAACAAGAACAACGCATAAATCAAAACGAGAGAAACACACATGAAAGCATTATTTGTCGTTATGCTACTAAGTTTAACAGCTGTATTGGCGACTCCCAGAAAAGTTATCAGACTAGGTAGAATCAACGCTGATATCTACAGTATTGATAATGTCCAATTTGCAATTAACAATTTTGCACCGGCCAATCTTCACCCAAGCCTTAGCATTGAGGATAATCTAGAATTGACTTCTGAAATGTTAGAGACAAATGGTGTTAATATTAGAAGGGCCTATATTTCAGTAGATTTTGATTATGATTCACTTTCAACTGATTCTGAAACAATTCAGACAAAGAATTATCCTGTTAATGGGCTTCTTTACGATCAAACAAATAAGGCCATTGGTTATATTAATGTAGAAGAAGATATTAAAGCAGCTTGTGCGGTATTTGATAAAAAACAAATTAAAAAGCTAACCAAAAGAGAAGACAAAATTGTAAGCAAAAAAATTAGCGACAAAAGAAAGGCCCGTAAGCTTAAAGCTCAGTTTAAATATGAAGAGTCTATTGCTCATTGGATGGATGAAGTTGATTGTTCAATTGAAGTGACTCCTGAGCAAGATTATAGCAATAATGGAACAACTCAGTATGGAGTTAGTAATTACCACGTGATTAATTTAGTTATTAAATAGAATCTTCTCCCTTATTTTAATAACCAATCATCCATAAAAAATAGGCCCCGAATAAATGTCCGGGGCCTTTTTTTTGCCCTAATGAAGCAAAGCGTTTGACTGTCGTATACAGACTCTGAGATTATGAAAGTGTTAGGAGAACACTACATGACAATTTACGTAAATAGAGTCTTAAACCTCAAGCAAATTAAGGCAATCGGTCTTGATATGGACCACACTCTTGTGCGCTACCAAAAACAGGCCTTTGAAGAGCTGACCTACCATGAAATGAGAAAAAAATTGGTTAGCGTCTACGGCTACCCCAAAGAAGTGGAAAAACTCAAATTTGAACACGAGTCGACTATCCGAGGCCTCGTTATTGATAAGCAAAATGGGAATCTCATCAAAATCAGCTTGCACAGCCGAATCAAGCAGGCCTTTCACGGGGACCGTGAGCTTGATTATAAGGAGCTGACGAAACTTTATAAAGGTGAGTTTGTTGATCTGAATGACAATAGGTATGAACCCATTGATACCACTTTCTCAGTTCCCTATGCTGTTTTATACTCTCAGATTGTCACCCTGAAGGGAAAGCACCCGACTCATGATTACCCTGATTATGACAAGCTTGAGTTTGATCTGCTGGATGCTCTGGACATGTCTCACCGAGACGGTTCTCTAAAAGGCGAAGTGGCCAAAAATGTTGAAAAGTATATTGTCCAAGACCCAGAGGTGGTTGAGGTGTTGGAGCGCTTTAAGTTAAGTGGGAAAAAGATTTGGGTTATCACCAACTCGGATTACACTTACACAAAATTGCTGCTTGATTATGCTATCGCCCCTTTTATGAAAAAGGGCGTCCATTGGAGTGATTTTTTCGACCTGGTTATTACTTTTGCTTCTAAACCTCGCTTTTTTACAGAGAAACTTCCCTTTCTAAAGATTGATCCTGAAACAGGTTTGATGAGTAACTCAGAAGGCCCTTTTGACAAAGGTCTTTTTCAAGGGGGATGCGCGAGCCTTCTGCAACGTGACTGCGGTTTAGCAGGAGAAGATATTTTGTATCTGGGAGATCATATCTACGGTGATATTCTTAAATTAAAAAAATCATGTAATTGGAGAACGGCACTTGTTGTTGAAGAATTAGAACAAGAAGTTCTGGCCTATAATAAGGCCAAACCTATTTTAGAGAAAATTGAACTGCTCATGAATGACAAAACAAAAATAGAGAGCGACTTAGATACGCTGTACATGCAAGAGCATATTCTGTATCAAAAAATCGACAAGGCCCAAGTTGATATTAAGTTCTCAGAAATTAAGAAAATAGATACTAAACTTTCATCCCTGATTAAAGAGTACCATAAATATTTTAACCCTCACTGGGGAGAAGTCATGCGAGCAGGACAAGAAGCGAGTCGTTTCGCAGGACAAGTTGAAAAATACGCCTGTATTTATATGTCCAAGGTCGCAAACTTTATCGACTACTCTCCTCGAGCTTATTTTAGACCTAAGAAGAAGGCCCTTGCTCATGAAATTTAAATTTATTCTACTCATTCTTCTTTTCAGTCTCTCCTCTCAGGCCAATCTCATTATGGAGCCTTTCTTAACCTATGAAAGCGGAAGTGTGAAAGGAACTGAGAATTTTGGGGCCCAAACAACCACAGATAAAGATCTCACTGGACATACGGCCGGAGTTCTTTTTAGTTTTGCCGTTTATAAAGGATTAGGCCTGAATGTTGTCTATGGACAATCAAGCACGACATTGGAAAGTAATAATACCAAGCAAGATGTGACTTTTCGCGATTATGGCCCCTATTTTGCCATCCCTATTAATGAAAGATGGAATCTTTGGTTTTCCTATATTATTTCCAATTCAAATAATTACACCAAGCAAACAGCGAGTAATGGAAAGATTAACGGAACTGGTATGCGCTATGGAGTAGGTTTTATGGCCGCACCTCACGTAAGACTTAATTTAGAATTTCAAAATATCAACTATGATAATGTTAATGGCGGAAACTCAACTGATGAAGTTGCACTAAGTCGTAGGTCATTATTATTTACTATCGGCTTCCCGTTTTTAGTTTGGGAAGCAAAATAAGAGTCATAAAGGTCTTTGATTTCTTCATACTTTTCTTGATTGGAATGTTTTTGAAAACCTTTCATTAAAATTTCACATTTTTTCCGAAAAACCTGCAAGGCCTTTTTTTTATATTCAGGTATTAAGTTTCTTTGCAAAATAAAAAATAACGATTTCACTCTCCACTCATCCATGGCCTTGTATTTTTGAGAGAGCTGATCGGCATGCCCCCCGTATTTAATGATTTGTGCCTGCGAAATAAAGCCAATACTATTGCGAGCTGTGATCTTAAGCCATAAGTCATAGTCTTCACAAACTTCAAAGTCTTCTCTAAAGCCACCGTGAGATTCAAATAAAGATCGTCTCATCACAACACTTGAAGGTGAAATCAAACAAAGCTCACAGGCCCGTTCAAAAATTTCGCCCCCATTTTTTTGATGCTTCTTCATTTGATTAACTCGCACACCATTTCTTACCCAAACCTCCTCAGTGTGAAGTAAAGGACAAGCCGGATTATTTTGGATGAAATCAAATTGTTTTTGCAGTTTTGATTCCAACCACTCATCATCAGAATCTAAAAAAGCAATCCATTCACTACTAGTAAGTTTTACTCCAAAGTTCCTAGCAGCACTGACTCCCCTATTTTCTGTCTTGATATAATAAAACTGGGGATGAGTTTGACAGAAATGTCTGACCACCTTGGAAGTGTTATCAGTGGACCCATCATCAATAATGATGCACTCAAAATCTTTAAAATTTTGTTTGGCCACACTCATGAGAGCTCTTAGAATTGTGCTCTCTCGATTATAAACAGGAATAATGATACTAAAAAAACTCATAAGAATAACTCTTTGATTTCTTGAATATCGTTATCACTGGGAAGATTCTTATAGGCCGCAAGCATTGAATGCAGTTGCTCGCTACTTCTGACTCCACAAAGAGCACTTGAAACTTTTGTATTTGATAGATTAAAACCCAAAGCACAATTGATGAGATCATAATCTTTATTTTGAATATAGTCTTCTAACTTATCAACCTTATCTAGTTTTTCCATCACATCCGCTTGCTTCCACCAAGGGGCCGATTTCCGGCAATCCTCATCTTCATATTTTCTCTCACGTGTGACTCGTCCAGTAAGAATCCCTTTATCAAAAGTGCCCCAACTCATGAAGCCTGCTTCTCCAATATGAGGCAGTAAATTGGTATCAGCTATTTGGTTGGTTAAACTATACTCAGACTGATAGGCATCAATCTTTGCCACTTCACTGGCAAGCTTGATTTCTTCTTGGTTGGTATTACAAAGCCCAATGAATTTGATCTTGCCTTCCCTTTGAGCGCGCGAGAGAACTTCAAGCGTTTCACGAATATCCACTCTAGCATCTGGCCAGTGAACCATATAAAGATCGATATATTCACTTTGCAGATCACGCAGGGATTGCTCTAGCATTTTCTGCGTCACTTTGGGTGAGTTATTCATATCAACTCGTCCATTGTCATGCCAATCAATGCCACACTTACTAATAATAAAGGCCTTCTCACGCCTGTCTTTTAAGGCCTTGCCTATTCTTATCTCTGATGTTCTAAAACCATAGATGGGTGCTGTATCAAAAAGATTAATTCCTAGGTCTAGGGCCTCATGTAAAAGAGCAATTGATTCATCTTCTGTGATTTTTCCAAAGCCGTAACCACGGCCCTCGCCACTAATGGAGGCCCCACCAAAGCCAAGCTCTGAAACTTCTACACCCGTGAGTTCTAATTTTCTGTATTTCATAGAGCTCATCATTCACTAATGGGAATATTTTGTAAAGTTGTGTCATTTTTGCTAAATCAGAGTATGAAATTACTTACCTTTGCTCACCGCGGCGAAGCCCTGGCTTTCCTTGATAACCTCGATTTTAAACTCATTGAGGGATCCTTGTTTCAAACTGCTGAGACCTTGCTACTTATTACTGGTGAAGGTGGCCATGATGCTCTTTCAAATGTGGCCATGACAATTGGTCAATTTCCACAAATTAACTCAGTCTTAAATTTTGGTGTGGCCGGTAATTTAAGTGCTAAAAATTTTAATGAAGTTGTTTCGATTCGAACTATTTATTCTCATAATGGCGCCGATATTCAATTTAAGAGTGTCACGACCAGTGACCCTCAGGCCAAGGTTGATCTACTTAGTTTTGAAGGACGAGTGAAAGAAGAGAAAGTGAAAAACAGCTTGAGTGTGTTCAGTGATTTAGTCGATCGCGAAGCCTGGGCCCAAGGTTTGTTCTGCCAAAAACAAAAAATTGCATTCTTTGCTTATAAATATGCTTCAGATAACGCTGATGAAAATACCCAATGCTCTTTAGTGAGAGAAGATGCCCTCAAGGCCTCGATGAAGCTTTATGAGTGCTATCAAAGTTTAAACTCGAACCATTTAACAGACGACTTTTCATATCCTACAGGTTTTTATTTTACGATCCAACAGAGAATTCTATTTAAAAACTATGCTGAAAAACTTGAAATACTAGGCCACGCGCTTACTGATAGCGAGATCACAATACTGCGAGAGCTTGAAATACCTCCCAAGAAAAAAACCGCTGAGTTATTGCAGCTTATGCGAAGTAAAATTAATCCTCTGAATGAAGAGATTCAATTAAAGCTTGAGAAGGCCATCGCTCCTCTGATTAAGGCGGGGGCCCGAGCGCAATTTGATAAGGAACTTGAGTTTCCTCGAGTGGATTTAAGCTATCGAATTCAAAATGAAGAGGATCTCCTGCGTCTTAGAAGATCTCTAGATATCTTCTCCATCAAGAAAATAAAAGATATTTTTGAAGGTGAAATAGATGTTTAAAAATATCTTTATTGAAGAGGGCGTAGAGAACTCTCCTTATACTCAAAATCTTATTGCCCATTTTTCCAAGTCACCG
>CAYGUN010000127.1:0-7899 GCA_964353025.1 uncultured Bacteriovoracaceae bacterium | reverse complement strand
CCTTTTGACCCGCATTCGCAATAATATGAGCTTCTCTTTCATGTTGTTTGGCATTTAAAACTTCATGGGCAATGCCTTCTTTTTTAAGAAATTGAGAAAGTCTTTCTGAACTATCAATAGAGATGGTCCCAACTAGGATAGGTTGCCCCTTAGCATTAAGTTCTGTGATCATTTGCCCAATGGCCTTATATTTAGCTTCTTTAGAAGCATAGACAACATCGGCTTGGTCATCACGAATCAAAGGAAGATTAGTAGGAATAACAATAACATCGAGCTTATAGATTTTATGAAATTCTTCGGCTTCAGTGTCCGCAGTACCAGTCATACCGGAGAGCTTGTTATAGAGTCTAAAATAATTTTGAAAAGTAATAGAGGCCAATGTTTGGTTTTCACTTTTTATTGGCACGCCTTCTTTAGCTTCAACCGCTTGATGAAGGCCATCAGACCAACGGGATCCATCTTTGAGACGTCCCGTAAACTCATCAACAATAATAACCCTTCCTTCCTTAACAACATAATCTACATCATAGACAAAAAGAGTATGGGCCTTAAGTGATTGGTTCACAGCGTGTAGAAAATCAATATTAACTAGATCGTAGAGATTATCAATTTTAAGCTCTTCTTGAACTTTAATAACACCATCGTCTGTTAAGACAGAGCTTCTCGATTTTTCATCAACGGTATAGTGTTTTTCTTTTTCAAGTTTTGGAATAATTCTATTCACTCTCTCATAAATTCCCGTATCACCTTCACTCGGCCCTGAAATAAGTAGAGGAGTCCTCGCCTCATCAATAAGAATGGAATCCACCTCATCGACGATACAGAAATTATGATCACGTTGGACATAGTCATCTAAGTCAAATTTCATATTGTCTCGTAGGTAATCAAAGGCAAATTCGTTATTTGTCCCGTAGGTAATATCAGCATTATAGGCGGCCTTGCGATCTTCATCATCCATGTCAGCCAAAATACAACCGACAGTTAGACCAAGCCAGTTATATAAAACGCCCATCTCCTCAGCATCCCGAGCAGCGAGGTAATCGTTCACTGTCACTAAGTGGCAACCAAGACCTGACAAACCATTTAAGTACATGGCCAAAGTTGCAGTTAGAGTTTTCCCTTCACCGGTTTTCATTTCCGCAATGATTCCACGGTGAAGAACAATTCCACCCATAAGCTGCACATCAAAATGGCGCATTTTTAAAACCCGAACTGAAGCTTCTCGAACAGTCGCAAAGGCCTCTGGCAAAATATCATCTAGAGTTTTCTCATCTTCAAGTTGTTTTCTGAATTTATTGGTTTGTGCTTTAAGCTCTTCATCACTCATGGCCTGCATGGTGGGCTCAAGCGAATTAATTTTATCGATATAGGGTTTTAATTCTTTAATATCTCTATCTTGTTTAGTGCCAAATAAGCGCCTAATAGCATGTCCTAACATATATTATTCTCCGAGAGTTTTTTTATTGTAAAGTATAGTAAAGCGGATCAACGGCAACACCATTTACACGAACTTCATAATGAAGGTGAGGACCAGTAGAGTTTCCTGTACTACCTACTCGTGAAAGAAGCTCTCCTCGCTTAATCTTTTGGCCAAGTTTTACATCAATTTTTTGATTATGAGCATAGATAGTTTCAATTCCATATCCATGATCAATTTGCACAAAATTTCCAAAACCGGCTTTTCTTCCTGCAAAAGTAATCAGCCCATCAGCAGGAGCATAAACAGGAGTACCATATGTTGCTCCAACATCCAGGCCCTCATGCATTCTTTTTCTACCACTAACGGGGTTAATTCTTTGGCCGTAGTAGTCGGTAATCCAACCATTGGTTGGCAAAAAAGTAGGGGTGGAGCGCAATAATGAATCTTTATCTAAGAGAAATTGATCCAACTCATGTACGCTGATTTCCATGTCAGAGACAATATTTTTTAGTTTGTTGTACATGAAATCAAACTCAGCGTATTCAGATGCTAGCTTAAAGCTTCTTTTGGACAGTTCTGACCAGTCTCGCGCAATATTATAATTTTTTTGAATTCCTAGGTTCATAGCGATCTTTTGATCGTAGAGTTCCTTGAGCTTAGCGTAATCTTTATCATTTTGAATCTTACTAAAATCAAGATCAAGATCTAAATACTCATTTAGATATCTCGGCATATTATTAGTTTGCCTATCTTTCAGATTGGAGTCATTTTTTTCTTCACTATCTTTTTCCAAAACAGGAGTGGTTCTGTCTCCTGGACCTGTATATTTAAGTTCCTCTAGGCCAGTGATAATACGAAGTTTCTTTTCAAAAGTATGAATCCTCTTTAAATCTTGGGTCAGAGTATTAATTTTCATTTGGAAAAGTTGAATTTGTTCTTTGAGCTGTCTATTTTCTAGAGTGAGGTGTTTATTCTCATAAACTTGTTGCAAAATTTTCCAATAGTCATAGGCCAAAATAGCAAGAAGGATAGAAAAGACAACAAAAAGAAAAGCAAAGGATTTGAAGAAAAGTCCTGGAATACGAACAGACTTCACTCCTTTTTCTTTCTCTGGAATTATCATTAAGGTGTAATACCGATCCATGGGGCCTCTAAAGTTGTGACAACTTAAATTTCTGCGTCCTTACAATTGTAAAATAATATACAAGGAAATGGAATGAGTTTTGAATTTTATTGGCCTTGAGCGATTGAAATAATAACAGAGATATTGTCCTGACCACCATTGTCATTTGCTTGTTGGATAAGGGCCTTGGCAGTTTTCTCAACTGTTTCTAGGTCAGCTTGAGCAGGATCGGGAATATTCTGGTTAATAATAGAGAGAATATCATGATCTGAAACTTTGCCATGCAGTCCATCAGAACAAATTAAAAACATATCATTTTTTGAAATTTTATAACTAAAAACATCGACTTCAATTCCCTCATCAAAGCCCACAGTACGTACTAGCACGTTCTTTTGTGGATCTTGCTTACCTTGCTCGCGGGTGTAGATTCCCATATTAATTTTTTCTTGAACAAGAGAATGATCACGGGTGAGTTGAAAGAGTTTTTTATCGTGGATGAGATAGGTTCTAGAATCTCCCACATTTCCTACATAAAGATTAGAGCCTTTGTACATGATGCAGGAGACTGTTGTTCCCATACCTTTTAAGTCAGGATTTTCTCCCGCCATTTGCAATAAACTGTTATTCACTTCAGCGATGGCCTGACCTAAAATATCTTTGGCTTCTTTACTTTGATTCTTAGCAATAATTTCTGGCAATAGCTTCACTGTAGTCTGCGAAGCTATATCTCCACCGCTATGTCCACCCATGCCATCGGCGACAGCAAAGAAAAGATGTTCTGGATAAAGACAAATCGAATCCTGATTGGTTTTTCTTTTCATCCCAATATCACTATGCCCGGCCGTAATAACACCCAAGAGTTCTCTCCTGATTTCGTTTTAACTTATTTATTTATTTTAATGCTTGTCATTCATGAGTTCAAAGAAATTATTCTAGGCAAAAAGGTGCGTAGAATATACTGACAGTTTAACTCAATCAAACACCAGCAAGATGAGTTAGGACTTTTAAAGGCCGTTGCAAAAGGGTACAATAGAATAAGAGGGGATATCCCTATCGTTCTTGGAGGATATGAATGAGTAAGATAAACGTTTCAAGTTTTGTTTCAGAGCACTTTAATGCCAAAGATTTCTCCCATCTTCATTGGGAAGGAACTTTTCAGGATTATGTTGATTTAGTTGTGAAAGATCCACGCATCACTCGTAATGCTTTTCAAAGAGTACACGACATGGTGATGAATTTTGGCACTTCTAATTATACTGAGTACAAAAAAGAAATTACTCGTTACCACTTCTTTGACGATCCAATTGATAATGGGAAAGATGCTATTTTTGGAATTGATGTTCACTTAATGAAGTTTGTGAATTTCTTTAAATCAGCTTCCGCAGGTTACGGGACAGAGAAAAGGGTTCTTCTTCTCCATGGCCCAGTTGGTTCAGCGAAATCCTCCATCGCGAGACTACTGAAAAAAGGACTTGAAAGATATTCGAAAACAGATGAAGGTGCACTTTATACTTATGAATGGTATGACTCAGAAGAAACTCCAATTCTTGGAGGACAAAAACTTTTTCCATGCCCTATGCACGAAGAACCATTAAAGCTGCTTCCTTTTGAAATTAGAGAAGAGTTTCTCACTGAAATCAACAAGCAGTTTGATGGTTTCGCAGTGAAAATTAAAGGGGATGTAAACCCCGCCTGTCGTTATATTTATGAGCAATATATGAAAAAATATGATGGTGATTGGAATAAAGTCATGAACAATCATATTCGTATTAAAAGATTGCTTCTTTCAGAAAAAGATAGAATCGGAATTGGCACATTTCAGCCAAAAGATGAGAAAAACCAAGATTCAACTGAACTAACAGGGGATATTAACTACCGAAAGATTGCTCAGTACGGTTCAGACTCTGATCCTCGAGCTTTTAATTTTGATGGAGAGTTCAATATTGCTAACCGTGGTGTAGTTGAATTTATCGAAATGCTAAAGCTTGATGTGGCCTTCCTTTATGACTTACTGGGTGCTTCTCAAGAGCAGTCAATTAAGCCTAAAAAGTTTGCTCAAACATCTATTGATGAAGTTATTTTAGGCCACACCAATGAGCCGGAATTTAGAAAACTTCAAAATAATGAATTCATGGAAGCCCTTCGAGATAGAACAGTTAAAATTGATGTTCCTTATATTACAAGACTGGATCAAGAAGTACGTATCTATCAAAAAGACTTTAATGAAAATACACTAGACATCCACATTGCTCCTCACACAATTGATATGGCCAGTACATGGGCCGTTCTTACTCGTCTAGAAGAGCCAAAGAAAGCGGATCTTACTCGCATGCAGAAGATGAAGCTTTATAATGGAAAAACTCTTCCAGGCTATAACGAAGACAACGTGAAAGAACTTCGTAAAGAAGCGGTGAGAGAGGGGCTTGAAGGGATTTCACCTCGTTATATTCAGGATAAAATCTCAAATGCCATTGTGAAAAATGCTCACCACGGTTGTTTGAATCCTTTTATGGTCTTTAATGAATTAGAATCAGGCCTCAAGCATCACGCTCTTATTAATTCCCCAGATCAATTAGATGTTTATAGAGACCTTTTAGCAGGGACTCGTCAAGAGTATGAAGACACCGTCAAAAATGACGTGATGAAGGCCATCAGTGTCGATGAGACTGCAATCAATACGTTATGCGCGAACTATATTGATAACGTGAAGGCCTATACTCAGAAAGAGAAAATTAGAAATAAATACTCTAATAAGCTAGAAGAGGCCGATGAAAGATTCATGCGCTCAATTGAAGAGAAGATTGATATTCCTGAGTCTAGAAAAGATGATTTTAGACGTGAAATCATGAATTATATTGGTGCTCTGGCCATTGAAGGGAAGAACTTTGATTACAAAATGAATGAAAGACTTCACCGAGCATTAGAACTTAAGTTATTTGAGGATCAAAAAGATACGATAAAACTCACCACCATTATTTCTAATGTAGTCGACAAGGCCACACAAGAGAAAATTGAAGTAGTTAAATCAAGGCTGATTAAGAATTTTGGTTATTGTGAAGTTTGTGCAACTGATGCTCTTAATTTTGTGGCCAGTATTTTCGCTAAAGGTGACTCAATCAAGTCCTAATAGGACTTGATCTTTTAAGGAGTTTTTTTGGACCACCCTATAAAAAGAGACCACGCTCGTTTTAGAAAAATCGTTAAAGGACGCGTGCGTGATAACCTCAGAAAGTATATTTCTCATGGACAGCAGATAATTCCAAAGGGAACTGATAAATTTACAGTTCCCATGCCTCAAATTGATATTCCTCGCTTTAAGTTTGGAGACAAATCCCAAGGTGGCGTGGGGCAAGGCGAAGGGCAACCTGGAGATCCGGTTGATGGACAACAAGATCCTAATGGTGAACCGGGTGAAGGGGAAGCTGGACAAGATGAAGGCAGTAAAGAACTTGAAGTTGAATTAAGTGTCGAAGAGCTCGCTCAAATTCTGGGAGACGAATTAGAACTGCCTAATATTGAACCCAAAGGGAAAAAATCTCTTCAGTCCACAGTGGACAAGTATTCAACCATTGGTCGTTCGGGTCCTGATTCACTAAGACATGTAAAACGAACTTACAAAGAAGCACTCAAAAGACAAATCGCGCTCGGTAATTATGATCCAGATAATCCCTCTGTCATTCCGACTAAAGGTGATTATCGTTACCGCTCAGCTGATACAAAAATTGAAATGGAGAACTCTGCTGTTGTCATTTACATGATGGATGTTTCAGGCTCCATGGGGGATGAACAAAAAGAAATCGTAAGAACTGAATCTTTCTGGATTAATCTATGGCTTAAGAGTCAGTATAAGGATATTGAAATCCGCTATATCATTCACGATGCAACCGCTAAGGAAGTGGATGAGAATACCTTCTTTAGAACTCGTGAAAGTGGGGGGACTCTTATTTCTTCTGCCTATTCACTTTGCAAGCAAGTTATTGAAGCAGACTATAATCCAAGTGAATGGAATATTTATCCTTTTCATTTCTCTGATGGGGATAATTGGTCAGCAGATGATACCAAATTATGTTTGCAACTATTGGATGATTTTATTATTCCTTGTTCCAATATGTTTTGTTACGGGCAAGTCGAATCCCGTTATGGTTCAGGGCAATTTTTTAAGGATTTATCTGCTCGCTACGGACAAAATGATGATGAAGTCATTCTCTCTAAAATTAAGAATAAAGATGGCATCTTAGACTCTATCAAAGAGTTTCTAGGTAAGGGAAAATAATATGCAATTGCGCTCTCAACCAATCAAAGGCAAACTTCGCGAACTTCAAAAAGAAATTGAAGGTTATGCTGTAGAGTATGGTTTGGACTTTTTTCCCCAAGTTTTTGAAATGTGTGACTATGACACCATTAATATTTTGGCCGCGCAAGGCGGTTTCCCTAGCCGTTATCCTCACTGGCGTTTTGGAATGGATTACGATCAAATGTCCAAAGGCTATAAGTATGGGCTTCAAAAAATCTATGAAATGGTGATTAACACCAATCCTTGTTATGCCTATTTATTACAAGTAAATAACTGGGTGGATCAGAAAATTGTTATGGCCCACGTTTATGGACATAATGACTTTTTCAAAAACAATATGTGGTTTTCAGGCACCAATAGAAAAATGATGGATGTCATGGCCAACCATGGAACTAAGATTCGTCGTTATATGGAAAAGTATGGAGTGGATAGGGTTGAAACTTTTATTGATAAAGTCCTCTCTCTGGAAAATCTCATTTCTGTTAATGAATTATTTGAAACTGAAGATTTAAGACGCAGACGTCGTGATATTAATAAGCAGGCGGCCAGTGAAAGCGAAGAAGATTATATCAATGATGATAGATCTGAGGCCTTAAAATCTTTTATGCGAGCTAAAACTCGGGCCCATAATAAGAAAAAAAGCTTTGAAGTGGTTGAAGAGAAGAAGGAGTTAGTTCTTCCTCAGAAAATTCCACCAAAGCCCGAGCGCGATATCATGCAATTTTTGATTAATTTTGCTCCACTTGAAGAGTGGCAAGCTGATATTGTGGGAATTTTAAGAGAAGAGGCCTATTATTTTCTCCCGCAAAGACTGACAAAAATTATGAACGAAGGCTGGGCCAGTTATTGGCATTCAACTATCATGACCCAAAGGGCATTAGATGCCAGCGAAATCATCGATTTTGCGGACAAGCACGCAGGGGTTATGGCCATGAGTCGCAAGCAGATGAATCCTTATAAGGTAGGGATTGAGCTGATGCGTGATATTGAGTACCGCTGGAATACAGGAAAATTTGGGAAAGAGTATAACGAGTGTGAAAACATGGTAGACAAACATAACTG
>CAYGUN010000126.1:0-7904 GCA_964353025.1 uncultured Bacteriovoracaceae bacterium | reverse complement strand
TTTGCTCGAGCTCGTCAAAAAGTTGACATCTCAGTCTCCTCCATAGGAGATGCTTCATCTTTAGCAGGCGGAACACTCTTAATCACGCCACTTAAAGGCGGTGATGGAAAAATCTATAGTGTAGCAAGCGGGCCACTTTCAATTGGTGGACTAACCCAGGGACAAAGATTTGCCACAACTGGAAAAATTCCAAGTGGCGGGACAGTTGAAAGAGAAATTCAAATTAACTTTGATAAAAAGAAGGCCATTCGAATGGCGCTCAAGGAAGCCGACTTTACAACTGCAGCGAGAATTGTGAAAACAATCAACCAAGAACTTGGCGGAAAATTTGCGAGCGCGAAGGATTCTGCAACCATTGATCTAATCATCCCTCCCAATTATCAAAGAAAAGTTGTTGACCTTGTTGCCATTATGGAAAACTTCAAAGTTATCACCGACTCTAAGGCGAGAATTGTTATCAATGAACGCACGGGAACGATTGTAGCAGGTGGAGATATCACACTGAAAAAGTCGGCCATTAGCCACGGAGACCTTATTATTGAAATTGGTGGAGAAGAAGGGAAAAAAGGGTTTCATGTAATTGATGAAAAAACTTCACTAAATGACCTTGTAAAAGCTTTAAATGCGATAGGAACAAAACCTGAGGATTTAATTTCTATTTTTCAGACCCTTAAGAAAAATGGGGCCCTTATTGCAGATTTAGAGTTTATATAGCAGAAAAATTCTCTCTTTTTTATTTAGAGGGAAATTATAGACAGTTTATGTTACAATGAGAGAAGGGGTTTCAAGGATTGAAGAGCCCTTTAAAAGCAACTAGGATGGTTGTTCGTGAAAATTGACAAATTACCTGCAAAAATTAACAAGAAACTTCCTCATGAGGCAAGATCCTCTAAAGCAATTGCTACGCAAAAAAACAAATTTAAAACTAAAGCTGATGCAAGAAAACCTTTTGAGGAAATTGCAGAAGGGATGGAAACACAATTTGTTCATCATATGCTTAAACAAATGCGACAGACAGTTCCACAAGATAAACCAGATAGTAGTGAAGTTGGATACTATAAATCCCTAGTGGATTATGAACGAGCAAAAATTTTAGCAACTGATCCCAAAGGTGGAATAGGTATTAAGAAAATGGTTTTAAATGAAATTTTACCGAACTATTTAAAAGAAAATAATTCACCAAGCAATAAAACTCAAATGCTAAATGCCTATAAAGATTCTTTAAAGGAGAACTCTCATGAGTAGAGATATAGACTTAACTAACCGTGTCCCCTTTTTCCCAAGAAGTGATGCTTCTAAACAGGCAAGAATTAATAAGGCCAATGAAGCATCCATGAAAAGAAATGATGCTCAAAGAACAAGGCAGCTACAAGGACAAACATCAGGTGATGCAAAGGTAGAAATAAGTGATGCTATTAAGGATTTCTCTCGGATCAAAAAAGCAGTGGATGCAGCTCCACCGATTGATAATACCGAAAAAATTGCAAAGCTGAAATCTCAAATCCAAAAAGGTGAATACCAAATTGACTACGACGCACTTGCGGATCGTATGCTCAGTAGAGAGTTTTAGGTAATGTATGAATAATGAACTATTAGAATTAGAAAGAATGCTTAAGTATGATCAATTAGTTTTGCTGTGGAAAGAGTTCTGCAATGCTCACACTACGCTATATGATCTTACTTGTGAAGAGTACATCGAGTTACTTGATTCTAATATTGACTCGCTTGAAAGCGTTCTTAAGCAAAAAGAACTTGTTCTCGAGAGAATTTCAAGCTTAGAGCTTACAAGACAAAAAATCATTCAAGAGATAAATGATAGAAAGATGTTCTCTAATCAAGTTTTAGATATCTCTACTCTTCTTTCATCCCTTGAAGAACTAGAGCAAGAAAAAAAAGGGCAACACTTAAGAAGGTTTAACGAATTACTAGTAGACATTATTGAACGAGTTCAAGTTCAAAATAAAAAAAACCAAATCTTTCTTAACAAGGCAATGATGAATTTAAGAGAGATTAGAGAGAGCTTTACAGGTAAAAAGAAATATCAAACCTATGGGCCTCAAGGTGTAACGAAATAAAAGGATACGGAATTGGGCGTTGATTTACTTAACATTGGTCGTTCGGGCTTAGGAGCCGCAAAGAAGTCACTTTCGACGACTTCTCATAATATTGCCAATGCCAATACTGAAGGGTTCTCACGCCAGAGAGCCAACCTAGAAGCTAACCGTCCTATTGGTGAGGGCAATGTCGTTCTTGGTACCGGGGTAGACGTTAAAAGTATTAAGAGAATTCATGATGACCAAATCGAAACAAGAGTTAATCAATCACGCACTGTTAATGAATATAATAATGAAAGAGATTTACAATTAATGCAGGTTGAACAAGTTTTCAATGAAGCCAACTCTGATGGAATGAATAAGCTTTTAAATCGATTTTTCAACTCTTTCCGTGAACTTGCAAACCAACCAGAAAACGAAACAGTAAGGTCAATCGTAAGAGAAAATGCTCGTCTTGTTGTTAAAGATTTCAGACGGATGAAAAATACTATCCAGGACTTGCACGGCAATATAGATAACAAATTAAGATCAACAGTTGATGATATAAACACAATGCTCCATCACGTAAAAGGCTTAAATAATAAAATTGCAGAAATGGAAGCGCTCGCTGAGGAAACAGGGGATCTCAGAGATCAAAGGGATCGAATTGTTGGAGAGCTATCTGAATTAATGGACATACATACTTTTCGAGATGAAAAAAACCGCTATGTTATTAATGCAAAAGGGGTTGGCTCACTTGTCGTTGGTGGAACAACTAATGATTTAAAACTTGGAACAACAAATAAGGATGCTAAAGATATTGGTCGTTATGAAATATTCTATAAAAATGGCGGGACAGGACCCATTTCCCATAAAATAAAAGGTGGAAGAATTGGGGCAATGCTTGAAACGCGAGAAAGAGAGCTTAAGAATGCAGGGGATAGACTTGATAGACTTGCATATGAATTATCAAATACTGTTAATGCCATTCATAGGAAAGGCTTTATTAACGGTAAAATTCCAGTTGATCAAGCAGGTAACCCTATCGGCAGAAATTTAGCTTCAGGAAAACAGTATACCGGATTAGATTTTTTTAAAGTGCCCACTGAGATGTATAGAGCTGCTGAATATCTGGATTTAAGTGATGAAGTAAAGGAAGATCTTAGTAATATTGCCACTGGTCTTGAGCCAAATAGACCTGGTGATAACAGGATTGCCATTGCTATATCAGGCTTGCAACATGAAAAAATCCTTCTTGAGGGAACTACTACTTTTGAAGAGCACTATCTTGAGGCTGTTGGAGACATTGGTCTTATTGCCAGTAAAACACGAATCGATCTCGAACAATCAAAAGGTATTTTGGCACAATCAAAAAGTGTTAAAGAAAGAATTTCAGGTGTATCAATAGATGAAGAAACAGCTAATATGATTAAGTTTCAACATGCTTATGATGCTTCTGCAAAAGTAATTAAAACAGCTGATGAGATGTTTCAATCAGTTTTAAATATTAAGAGATAGGAACTAAATGGCCCGAGTATCTGAAAATAGCGCCACAAATGCAATAAACTACTCTGTTGGGAAGTCCAAGTCACGTCTAGAAGATTTGCAGATCAAAGGCTCTAATTTAAAAAGGATTCAAAAACCTTCAGATGATCCTGTTGGAAGTGTTGAACTCATGGCCTTAAAATCTATAGATGTAGATAATCAACAGTATTTAAGAAACTCAACTTATGCCAAGATGTACCTTGAGTACACAGAGCAAGCTATTTCTGACATGACAGAAATTATATCTAAAGCAAAAGAAATAGCCATAGGTCAATCATCCGATATTTATAACCCTGATGTTAGGAAAGCTGTTTCGAAAGAAATATCCCAACTCCGAAAACAATCTATTGGAATTGCCAACCGAAGAGTGGGAAATCGTTATATATTCTCTGGATTTAAAACTTTAGACAGACCGTTTAATCCTGATGGAAAATACCAGGGTGACGATGGAAAAATCAAACTAGAAATTGCTAAAAACTTCTTTGTCCCTGTCAATTTAAATGGAATTGAAGTTTTCTATGATGACGTTTCAGGTGATAGTACAGAAACCGGAGGTCCTTTAGATCAAACTCCTTTTCAAGATATGAAGAAGTTTCACGAAAACCCAGATGAAGCACCTGAGTTGGCGAAGACGACAACAAACCCTTTAGATGAAATTCCAACAATTCAAGAGAATGAAAATAGTGAACGTTCCCCTGCTAATAATGATGTAAAAGGTGGTCTCAACAACAAGGTAAATACTCAAAGCCAAACTCAAAATGTAAGGCCCGAGAGACAAAGCCTATTTGACCATCTCGAAACTTTGGAAAATGCTCTTTTAACAAATAATCCTGATATTATTCAAAACATCTTAGAAAGACTTGATGATGATTTTAATAGACTCGTTACCCTCAGAACAAAAATTGGTTCATTTCATAACTCTGTTTTAAGTACTGAAGACGACATAGGAAATCAAAAACTAGCAAACGAGCAATACAAAACAAAAATCGAAGATGCTGATGTTGCAGATTTATTCTCTAACCTTTCAAAACAAAACAATATTCTAATGGCAACCTATAAGGCCAGCAGTGGAATGATAAATAAAACCTTGCTCGATTTTATTCGTTAATGAATAAGAAGGTATGTTAACTGATCTGGTTTCTGTAAAAAAATCTCCAAATACTCTAATTCTTCGATAAAAGCACAGAGCGTTAATACCCAATCAGTTTAGTCCAAAACTGAAAAGCTTATCTAGACATAACAAATAAACTTTATAAATATCCTAGTTTTTACTTGCCTTTTGTCTGAACTAAGATTATCACTGTCACCTGTATACCATTGAATGTGTCAAATTTAGGGTGACACAAATTATTAAGGAAAGACAATGCTGGTACTGACAAGGAAGCTTGGGGAAAGTATTGCCATAGATGACCATATCAAAATAGTTGTTGTTCAAATTAAAGGTAAGCAAGTTAGATTAGGTATAAAGGCACCCAAGGAAACAAAAATTCACCGAGAAGAAGTCTATCAGGCCATAAAAGAGCAGAATACTGAAGCATCTCAGTCAGGCCCCGACCAACTGCAGCAACTCGACCAAGAGCTAAGAAAGAAATAAATTTCCTCCTTGCACTTTTGTGTATTTGACTGATACCATCAATAGGATATTGGGGTTTTGGAGACCCTTACCCAATGAGGTACGGAGGAGTTTGTGAAAGTAAATACCACACGATTTGGAGAACTAGGTGTCGCAAAAGAAGACATTCTTGATTTTCCTGATGGAATACTTGGTTTCGAAAGTTTAAAAAGATTTTTTATAGTTGACCCAGGCGATAGTACTTTAATTCTATGGCTACAATCAATCGATGATGGAGCAATTGCATTTCCCATTATTGAGCCAAAAATTTTCAAGCCTGATTATATAGCTAAATTGATGCCTTCTGATTTTAAAAGCATTGAACTGGAAGAAGTTTCAAAAGCTAAAATATATACAGTTTTAACTATCCCAAGTGATATAACAGCAATGTCTGCAAACTTGAAAGCACCTATTGTCATTAACAATGAAAAGAAAATTTCTCGACAAATAGTTCTTCAAGACAGCAAGCTTTCAGTTAAATTTGAAATGTATAAAGAACTTAAGAAATATATCGTGGGCTACTCATCAGATGACTCTGTTCGTACAACAGTGAATATTGATTCAAGTAATACTGAATCTCAAACAAATACTCAAGCCGCTGAGAAAAATGCTGAGAAAAATCAAGAAGCATAAAATATAAAAACAGTTATAAAAAAAGGCGCTTAAGAAAGCGCCTTTTTTTTGTCTAATATCTAGTTAAAAAATTAACTTTGTAACTCTAAACTTGTTTCAGTCGCCTCTTGAGATAGGTTTAAATACATCTTCGCTTCTTCGTTTGCAGGATTTAAAGCAAGTGTATTTTGCCACTCGTTTTGAGCTTCCAAAATATTGCCATTCCCATAATACAGAAGGCCCAGTGCCATTCTTGCAGGAACATAACCAGGATATTCATTTTTAACTTTTTTCAATTCTTCAAATGCTTTTGAAACAAAGCCCTTTTTTGCATAAGTTTTAGCAATTTTAATTCTTATTTCTAGATTATCAGGATCTAGTCCTGATGATTTATTATACTCAAATAAAGCTTCTTCATATCGCTGGTAAGAAAAATAAAGCTCTGCCAATTCATGATGTTTACTAGCAAACTTTTTATTTACATGAATATCCTCGACTCCTTGAGTGGTATTTTTCACTTTTTCATTAGCACTTTCAAAAATTTTCTGTGCCTCTTCATAGCGACCGATATCATTAAGTAGAACAGATAGACTAATAGATGCATCCGTGTGATTAGCATCTAGTTCTAATACCTTATGAAAAGCTTTAATTGCTTTTCCTATCTGGCCTTGCATATGAAAAATATTAGCAAGTAAAAAATAAGCATCTGTTTTATATGGATCTGATTCAACCACTTCATTTAATAAATATATGGCCTTTTTAAACTCACGTCTTTCAAAGCTTTCTCTACCTTTTTGCAGGATTTGCTCTATGCTATGTTGATTCAACTTTTCACCTCATTGTTACTAGGATTAGTTCTTAGGTTAATTAAACAATCTTGTTTTTGCTTTATTACTTCTTCTTTATCAATTCCAGATAAATAACTTATAAACTCATCTGCAAACTTTACGCAACCTATAAAATCTGACATCTCATATGAGCTCTGAACTGCTCTTACCATTGCATGGCTTCTTATAGATTTATTTCTAAAGCTTTTTAAAATACCAAGATAGCGAAACCTTGCTGCATCAAAAACTTCTGTTTTAAAATAAAAATCCGCTATATGTTTTTCTTTAAGCCTAATCATCTCTTTGCAGTAATCAATTTTCTTCTTCGTATCTGCAATATATTGAGAACCAGGAAATCTTTGAATAAGTTCATCGAAATATTTTATTGCATCGTGAGCTGCAGTAAGGTCCCTGTCGAAAGTTTCAGGAATTTGCATATAGTACGATTCTGCAATTTTTGAAATAACGTAATCGATTTTCTCATGCTTGGGGTGAAAATCTCTAAATAATAAATATGATGCCGCTGCTTCAACATAACTTTCTTGTAAAAAAAGTATATCTGCTTGTAGCAGCTCCGCTGGTGTTGCATAAAAACTGTAAGGATGCTCTGATTTAATTTTATTTAATTTTTCAGTTGCTAATAAATAATGGCCATCATCCATTAAAATTTTAGACTCTTTATAGAGAATTTCCGCTTCCGTTTTTCCTGTTGGTTTTTCAGTCGAGCAAGAAATAAGAAGCAATAAAAATAAAAACTTAATGGATTTCATAGACAGAAAAAGTATCATTTTTGCTTGTCTTAAGTCAAAAGATTACGCATATAGTTATTACAATTAATCTTGATAGGACGCGGGGTAGAGCTCTCTATAGAATTCCAAAAATAAAAGTTGGATTAATGCCGCCAATGGAATTGAAACAACCATGCCAACAACTCCCATGAATTGAGAACCAATAATAACACTAATAACTACAATCATTGGATGTAAATTGACAACCTTGGAAACCATTATGGGGAAAACCAGAGCAAGATCCACAACGTTGGCAATAATATAAAGAATAATCATGGCCCCCATTGAGGTATTACTTTGGTCCACAAGCCCTATTACCAGTGCTGGTACAAAACCAATAACAGGACCGATATAAGGCACTACATTTGTAATCGCAGCTAACAGGCCCAACAAAAAGGCAAAGGGATAACCAATAATAAGAAGTCCTACTGTAATAATTAAGCCCAAAATAGATGCTTCCATAAATTTTGCAAAAATATAGTCACCA
>CAYGUN010000125.1:6465-7910 GCA_964353025.1 uncultured Bacteriovoracaceae bacterium | reverse complement strand
AGATAACTATCAAAAATCACAAGTCTAAAAATGCCAGTTCTAAGTACATCAACTAGGGAGTCCTATTCTCTGTAAAATTGAAAAACCTCTCAAGGTTTCGTCTTATCATAAAATTAACTCCATATACTTATACGACTTTTGATCATTTTTATTTATATGAGAAATATCTATTATTTAGACAGAATGATGATCATAACAAAGGAGAAAGATGCAAGATAAGGAAGATTTTTATATGGCTTTGCAAAATGTACCCAACGGATGTGCTGTCATAATTTAATCTTGGATTTGATTCTCGATTTCAGAAACTAAGAACTTCACTCGAGAGCAGTTATCTTGCAGTTGCTTAAGTTGAGAGTCAAGGTTACTGAGTATTTCGTCAAAATTATCTTCTTCGTTCAGGATTTCAGATCTTCTCAGTTCAAAAAAATGTAAGGATTTATCTTCTTCATGATATTTTGTTTCTTTTAAATCATCAGAAAATTCATTAAGTAAATCACCTATAATATCATCCTTATCGATCACACTATCAATCAGAGAGTCAGAACCACTACTCTTATAAGGAAATTCCCTAAACTCGTTAGGAGCACTTTCAATTTTTCTTTCTTCATACAAAGAGCTTCCTCCTCTCTTTTTAAATTTAGAGAAGTCGAAAACTTTTGAATCTGATTCTTGCGGGTTCTTGTCCATCAACTTTAACCTTTATTTAATAACTCCCTCATATCACTATGGTGCAGTATTGATGCCAACCTATCTATGCGAATATATGTAAATTTTACCGGAAATACCTTGTAATTTCAGATAGTTGAAGCCTTGCCAAGAGACAAAACGCACCTGAATTAAGTCACTTGCCTACTCTTTTGACATAATTTCCCCACTCACAATCGCTTTTTTAATAAGTTAGAATAGAAGCGAGGTTTTATGAAAGAGAAGCCAAACTGTTTTAAATGCAAACACTACCATGTGACGTGGGATAAGAGCTCTCCCAAGGGCTGTAAGGCCTATAATATCAAAAGTGCAGCTATGCCTACTCAAATCATTAAGCAGGCCTCAGGGGAGGACTGTATGAAATTTGAGCCTAAGAAAAAAAAGAGCAGTAAAACAGACCTATGGAGCGAAGATATCTGGTAGAGCTTCGCCTCTATCAAAATAGCTTGGAGCTATGGCCTCTATAACACCACCACCTAGGCAATGATTATCTAAGTAGAAAACAGCTGATTGGCCAGTGGTTGCTGCCCTTTGAGGTATATCAAAATGAACCTGATATTTTCCATTGATAAAATCCAGTGTGCAATCTTGATCTATTTGACGATAGCGGATTTTGGCCTTGCACTTTAGTGGCATTTCAGGGACAGGCCCTATCCAATGAATATGGTCCAGTCCAATAGAATCAGAATATAGAGCACTATGGGCCTTTCCTCTGGCCACTTTAATGACATTGCGACGTA
>CAYGUN010000125.1:0-6365 GCA_964353025.1 uncultured Bacteriovoracaceae bacterium | reverse complement strand
CCTTTGAGAAGATTTCCCTTCCCATCAGTTTGGCAATAGTGTCCCGTGGCCAGAAAGTCGGCCCCGAGAGACTTTGCTTTCTCAAAAAAGACTTTAAATTTTATCTCACTATTGCACAGAATATCGGGGTTAGGTGTAAAGCCTCTTTGGATATCAGTGAGAAAATCAGAAAATACATTTTCCCAATACTCGTAAGCAAAATTCACACTGTAATAGGGAATTCCTATTTTCTCACATACATGGGCCACATCAGAATAGTCTTCTTCAGCTGGGCAGTGTTCATCGTCTTCCCAGTTTTTCATGAAAAGACCCACCACTTCATGGCCCTGCTCTTTTAGTAAAAGTGCGGCTACAGAAGAATCAACTCCTCCTGACATGCCCACAAAAATTTTCTTTTTACTATTCATAAGGCCTTATTTATCAAATTGATGACTAGATGACCACGGCAAAATTGGCCTTAATAAAATTCACAATATACCAGGCTTGAGTCTGTAAAAACTCAGACTCAGACTTTGAAAACTTTTTTGCCATATCTAAATTGCGTATAATGGCCTCTTTTATGAGCGGAGCATATTCCTTGTTTGAAGCTTCATCACGCCAAAAGTTTATATTCAAACCTAGCTTGGGGTTATTACCTAAATACTCTCTTTCAAGTTCAGAAATTTCATCTTTGACCCTCCCTCTATCTTGAAAAAGATAAGAAAAGTAATTATGTATTTTATTAGCATCAGCATTTGTCGATTCTTTTTTAGCACTCGCTCCTACAAATTCAGCATACCTATCAATTTGATTTTTGAGATCTTTCACTGCTGAGTCCTCTCTGGTGTAGAGAGTTTCTCTTTTAAAGTTCGGATTGTTTCTCGAAAAATGTTGAAATTGCTGCTCTTCAAGCTCTGCTAACTGCTTATTCCAATTTGCTAATCTCGCCTGAGAATATCCTTCAGTTAATTCATTTTTTAAAATCTTTTGAAACTCACCGATACTTTTTGGGTAGGCCATTCTAAAATAAAAATCAGGTTTAAAAGATAAGAATTCATTTAGCATTATCTTTCTTATTCCTCCCCAAAAAAACTCATAGAGATTAATAACATCAATTGTTTCTTTTGAATAAGAATAACCTAGAAAGCCCACATACTGAGATACTGAATTTAAATAAGGATCTCTTAATACCATTAAATCAGTATCAAATTTTACTTTTTGATAAGCAAAATCATTAAAGCCACTTTCAACGACTTGAGGTTGATTTTCATAGAGGAAAGTAATATTTTTTTTCATGTCAGTAACATAAAGCTCGTACTTAAGATCAAAATAAATTTTACTTGCTTGTACGCCCTCTATCATTTCTTCTTTATTGTATAGAGCTGCACTTGAGTCAATGATCTTCGTGTATTTACTTAGTATTCTTTGAAATTCCACCCAATTCTTATCACCTAAATTCCTTGCTATATCACTAAAACTTTTTTGAATTTCTGGAGCAAAACCGATTGCAATATAAGGATCACTTAAATACTTATTAAATAATTCTAATGTTTCTTGAACTTCAACCTCTGGCAAAGCATTTGACTGGAGTTTATTGATAAGCTTATGTGCAAGCTCCTCCTTATAAATCCTTTGAGAGGCATCCGCTTTACTGACATAATTAGGATTACATTTATTTTGAGTAATAAAGTGAATGAAAATATCATTTGCATATGATGAAGAAAGACTCATAAAAAGAAGGTAAAATAATAATAAATATTTCATATTTTTAACCTATTTGAAATGACCACCATATTATAAAGCTCATGTCCTTTGGCCATGAGCTCAGGACTTTTGGCCTCAACTAACTTCTTGGCCTTTTTAAGAGACTTCATTTCCTCTTTGGTTAACCTTATTTCACTACCACTGATAAGGCCTGAATTGAGAGCTTCAGTTAAACTCTCGATTACTTGTGTTTCTCGCTTAGTATAAATTTCTAAAAATTCTTTTGTTTTTCCAATTGATATTGAGTATGCAGTTAAGACCCTCTCAATATCGCTTTCTTCAACGATATTGGCCTGCTTAATACCATCCAAAATTCTCTTTTCTAGCTGTTCATCAGTGCCAAGTTTTTTCATAAATGTGGTGATAGTATCATAGGCAAAATCACGCATAAAACCTTCAACTGATGTTTCAGGTTTTTGAACTAAGGCCTTAATTAAGTCGATTAATGGCGATGCAAGCTTTTCATAGGCGGAGATAATAGCATCACTGTTTTTCTGATTAAGATATTTTAAATAAGCAGAAATACTGGCCAATGATTCAACTATTTGCTCTTGAGAGCTGTTCAAGTTTTGGGCGTTAAAATTAGTGAGATAATTTAAATCATATTGAAATTGCTGTTTATAGATTTGTTTATTAGAGTGGCCTAGTTTAAAAGTAGCATTTATTCCAAATTCAGCACTCCCTAAGCCTATTTCACTTGAAACAAGTCCTAAGTTATCACTATTAAACCAAACTGGCTTTCTCCCCTCTAGCATATCATTTAATCTTTGAGTGACTTCCATATCCCATTTAGCACGGCCTAATTTTCGAAGTGAAGCGAGAGCGATTTCGGGATCACCTAAATTAGTTTTACTAATAAAGGGAATCTCGGAGGTGGTATTTTTGTCAAAACTTTGAAGCGACAAATCATACATACTATTGAGCGTTCTATCGAAAATAAACTTAAAATCTTTTCCATCAGCTTTTATTTGTCCCGCTCTTTGAGCAAGTTTAAGTATATCTTCAGCGGCGGCAAAATTAGTAAGAAGCCCTTGCTTTTGCCCAATGGTCTCTAATATATATTTTCTCTTCTGAGAGCTTAAGTTGCTATCATGCAACTTATTAGATAATTCTCTCATCTGCTGGGTATTGACTTTCAAGTCCTTATAAAAATCATGGTTACAACCCTTTGTCGTTTTAAAGAAAGAAGCAAAATCAATCGCATAAGACGAAGATATGGCAAATAAAGGAATAATGAAGCCTCTGACAAAACGCATGTAGGGATATTAGCATAGTGGCCAATTTATCAAGGATTAAATGTATTCTTTACTTAATGTCTAAACTCTAGACAATGAGCTAAGCCCCTGTTTTTCATAAACTTATCTACTTATTTAAATTCATGGCAAGGGCCGAAACACTGCCCGCAATAAAGAGGTAACTATTATAAAAAGTTTTTTGATTTAGTGCCTCAGGGATATCATTTGGACTTTGATAATGGCCTTCATTAAAATCATTCTCCCAATCCTGAGAAAAAGTCACACTGGCAAATCCTTTTTCCCAAAATCTCGTGTTATCACTATTGTCCATTCCATTATCGACAAGCCTAAAGTCAATAGCTCCTGCATTCTTATCACCAAAGTCTAATAATTTTTGTGCCAATTTTTTTTCTTTTAGATGAGTCACGCTTCCAGGCCTAGAAATATAAAGCCCCATATTACCCTCTAGCTTTTTTTTATCAAAAATTTTGGAATCGTGTCCAAGCATTTCCAGATTAACAAAACCTAGTATGTCCCATTTTTTCTCTTTCATCTCTGTTGATAGCTCATCAACAAAATAGGAGGAACCAAGGTAGGCAAACCCTTGATAATCAAAAAAAACAACTCTAGTTGTAACCTCTAATTCTAGTTGTGCCAATGTTTGAATAATACCCAGAGCAATTGTCACTCCACTAGCATTATAGTCGGCCCCTGGCATATTTTCATTTTCTTTAATTTTCAATGTTTTTTTATCATGAGAAATGGTGTCATAGTGAGCACCTACGATAAGAAGTTTATTGGGTAAGCTTCCTTTTTTTTCCCAGATAATATTTGTTCCCTTTATTGTTTTATTTTCTGCCACTTTATCTTTCATGTAATTTGTAAAACGCTTCCACTTTTGAAAAACAGCTGATTTTTCAGAGTACTTACCGACAACTTTATTACGAAAATCAAGGTCATAGAGAATTTGTCCTTTTTCAATATTGGGAGAAAAGGTTTGAACTGATAGTTTTCCTGTTTTTATTTTATCTATCTCTTGAATTTTTGATTTAATAAAATCTCGTGCCTTATCATGTCCTTCTTTACCAACCATTCGGCTTGGTCCAGAAGTTTCGACAAAATCCCTTAATATCTGAAAAAAATCATCTTTTCTTAACTTCTTAGTAAATTTCCTCATTTGATTACTTTTAGAGATTTCTAAAGGAAGGCCTGCATTGGAGAATAAAAAAAGGAAACTTGCTAAAAAACATTTCATTAGAAGCCAAACTCAGGTTCTGTTTCTTCAGATTTTTCCTTTCTATTACTCGCTAGACCGGTAAAGTCTTTTTTATCAGATTTATACTCTTTAGTTCTATCAATTTTACTATATTCACCTTTCATAGCTATAAAGCCATGCCCTAAAATTTTTGCACCCTTGGTATTTTTATCATAAAAGATAATTTTATCATTCTCTACCAGCAAATATCGAGGCTCTTTAAATTCAATATATAAACTAGAGTTATTCTTATAAAAAAGAGTCGCTTCAAAATATTCATTATTACAATTGACTTTGCAATAGACTTTCATCGGTTTAGTTCTGTCCATTTCAGAGGAAAAACTTACATTAATGGCCTGGACACCTTTGGTCTCATTATAAGATTTATCTCCTACATAAACGATACTATTTTTGTAGTTAAACTTTACAACCTCTTGTCCTTTCTTTAAGTCTATTCTTCCTCCAGCACTATCTTTTAACTGTTTATCTCCTAATTGAAAGTTGTAGAGGCCGCTTTGTTCCGCCATATACTTCTCTGACTTATAAAAAAGAATATTTCCATTACTACGCAAAGACTTTGGAACTCTTTTTTCAATTAGAGTCACTATTTTCTCATTGGAGCTAAAACACATTTCACTGGAATCTCTGCTTCCATTCATATCTAAACCAAAGTTCTTTGCAATGATTTCAACTTCCGATTTCTTAAGTTCGGCCAAAGGCAATAATGTTTTCCTTAAAATCTCTTGAGGTAAACCTGCCATTAAAGTTGATTGATCATAGTTTTTATCATTGGCAGAATGAATGAAGTATTCTCCATTTTGGTGATTTTTGTACATTTTAGCAAAGTGCCCTGTCGCAATGAAATGGCAATTTAGTTTTTTCATTTTTTCATATAAAATATGAAACCTGGTGGATGTGCAATACATACAGCTAATATTGGCCATGCCTGTAAGCTTATTGGCCAAGAAAATTTCAAGAACTTCTAGATCGAAGCGAGACTTTGCTTCACTGGCATAAAACTGAACATCTATTTTATCACAAATATTTCTTAGTTTATCTAAGTCTTTTATATAACATTTTGGAGCTGCTACCTCTTCTCTATCTTTAGTGCCTTCACTCCAAGTATTTATGGCCAAAGCGATAACTTGAAAGCCCTGTTTTTTAAGTAAAAAGGCAGTAACTAGGGAGTCAATTGATCCAGTAACACCTACTAAAACCTTAATATTCTCAGGCTGGTAAGAATTAATCTCACTAGTGTCTACTTCAAGGCTGGGAGTTTTGTCATTTTCAGTCATAAGCCTAATTTTATTATAGCTTTAGCACCCTTCTAGGAGAAGTTTTTTCCTTGAATATAAGCTTAGTTTATTTTATTTTGAGAAATTACGATGTGTTGCCTATGAGTAGTGCTAGTTTTAAAGGACATACACGAGAAATCTTCTTTTTTCCTTTTGAAAAAGGTGTCTACCAAACCAACCCAGTCAAGAATTTCCTGCATTTTCTAAAAATTAGAGAGATAAATGAGAATATTAAATTTTCTTATGCCCAGGATGAAGCTTCTTTACACGAACGAATCAATATTAAAGAAAACATACTAATTGACTCTCCCCCTCAAACATTTATCAATCTTAAAAATAAGAATTTTGATAATCATATAAAAAAAATACCTAATCATTTTTTAGTCAAACTATTAAAAAGAGTTTTCCCACTAGAAAGATTGCCTCATCAGCTAAATGAAGAAGAAAGAAAAATGGCGGTTCTAGTAAAATGCCTCTTATCTCCTAGTAAGTATCTTTTTTTAGACTCTCCTGAAAAAAATCTTAGCACAGGAAACCTTGCTATTTTTAAGCAGAGCCTCATTTATGAGTCTTATTACTCCAATAAAACTATCCTTATTACTTCAAGTAATCATGAGGCATGGCTTGATATGGCCACATCCACTGTTAGACGGGAAGATAAAACTCATTTTAAAGTTGAACAAAATATCCAATACAATAAGAATGTCTTAGAATTTATTGACGAATTTCAACAAAACCAACCCCTCTTATGGCAGGTTGTCTCTAGTGATAAAAAAGTTTCTTAAACTGCCCCACCAGCATGGGGATAAAAAGTACAAGCTATTTCCTTTTGAATAA
>CAYGUN010000124.1:0-7918 GCA_964353025.1 uncultured Bacteriovoracaceae bacterium | reverse complement strand
TTAGCTCATAACTATAAGCTCCCCAGTAATAATCACCTTTAAGAGTAATAGGTACATTCCAAAAAGTTCCTGGCTGCTTCACCCATTCTTTTTTAGACCATTTATAGACGGCACGCTCTTCATTTAAATCACTGACGTTAACAATGTCTGAATTTTCAACTGAAGCCAAAGTTTCAAAAATATCTTTTAACTGACTATTACCCATAATATCAGACCGGTTAAAATAGTTTTTTCTCTCTGTATACTGAAGCTTGTTTACAATCTTGCGACTGACATAAAAAGTAAAACTTTCACCGGCTTTCAAAGACCATGGCATATTACGAGCTTCACTAGTTGAGAATGAAGTGGTCTTAAGCATTAAGTCTCCAATATTAAGTTTCATATTAGTGCTTGTTCTATAAGAGAAGATTTCAGCTCCACCCATAATCTTATAATTAAACTTGAAATTCTTCTGATCATTTAATGTAGATAGAAAGGCCTTCGCATCAATGAGGTTTCCTGAATTTGGCTCGTCAGGATTAGGAAATGGTGGCTGCTGCCCAGGTTGATTTGGAAGTCCAGGAGTTCTTCTTGGTTGTTGCGACTGTCCAAAAATACTTCCACTTTTATTGTTTCTCCAATCACCAATTGCATCCTGACATCCCATATTTCTCATATAAGGATTTGAACCTGGAAGTCCAGGTAGAAGTCCCCCACCCGTTGGCATACTATTAGAACAAAATCCACCCGCTTGTAGAACGCTCATAATAATTCTTTGGGAGACTTCAAACATTTGTGTTTGAGTTCTCGTATCTCCTTCAACTACGATATTAGCTGTTGTCGTATTAATACTTGATTCAAGCGCTGCTCTTAAGTCAGCTGCAGCGACCTTTTGAACTTTGGCCAAGTCATAATTCATACCCAGCTTAGCTTCAATTTCGCGAGCAAGGGCCTTATTATCAATATCAACATAAACCCCACCAACTTCTCTTTTAGCAGAGAAATTCACGTCAATATCAACATTCAATCCCAATCTTCCATTTACGAGTTCTAAGAAATCATCCAACTCTGGTCGAGTTAAGACGAATTCTAAGATATTGGCCTCTTTTAAATAGTTTAAGCTGTTGGTTGAATCTTCTCCCAGTCTTGCCGCAAAGGACTTACCATTAATCTTAAAATTAAATCCCATGTTACTCACTGGTAACGTGGCCAAAGTTTCAACTCCATCACCTACTTTAGATAGATAGTTATTAACCTTGAATTTTAATTCCTCATAATCGCAACCAACAATTTTACTTGCTAATGAATTTTCTGCGAGGGGGTCTCTTAGAACATCAGCAAATGACATTGTGACTCTGAGGTTGTAATTGCTTGTCCCTTTTATCGGTACAACTTCAATGAGCTCTTTCCCATAGTCATCAATAGCGACTTTTCCCTTAGGCATTAAAAATGCTGTGTTGGAATAAGTTTTGGCCCCTTTAAGTAGCATGGAATCACATCCACTTGATAAGGAAATTGGAATCTCACTCAATTCAACTCCCCCTGTTCCCACATTTTGTGGAACTGGGTCTGGCTCAACATTGTTTGCGTTGTTGTAGCCGGAGTTATTAAAAGGGTTGGGGTTATAAGTTTGCCCCACGGCAGCTAAGCTTATCAATAAGCTCAAGAACAAAAACCTCTTCATACATTCTCCTCTCTCAAAAATTTAGTCCTCTCTCAGAAACAGTTTTACTAAAACCCATCCCCAGATGACGTGTAAATCATTCATACCCTGAAATAATTACAGTAGTAGAGCACTTTAGTCCAACAATAACTTACATTAAAAATCTTGAAAAAACAGATAGTTACTTAAGAACTTACAGATCTTAACCGAATAATAACCATGAATGATATAAAAAATGCCCTAACTGGACATTTAATCAAGATAATTAGTGAAACTAACGGTATTTCGTTGTCCGATACTTTGGAGCTCGCATGTCAATATGAGTCATTAGAAGAAAATCCAAATGTTAAGAAATCAGTTCATGAGTTTAGAAGACTCCTAAGTGGATTTCAGCAAGATGAAATGGATATCAATACTTTATTTGCTCACCCCGTTGCAGCGGCCCTACATAATTTTTTTAAACTCTTTCCTCTTAAGTATAGAGAAGAGCATATTCACTTAACTGGCTCGCTTTCAGCTGAGTTCGTTCTTCCTCGTATAAAAAAATTATTAGAGGGGCCTCATAAAAAAATCTATGAGAAAAAAATTATAGCTGGCTACGGAAGTGATGCTCTTCCAATCGAGACAATTGATGATGTCGAAAAACTTATTCGCTTGAGAGACGATCAGGCCTTCGATGATTATTTAAAAATTCTACTTCTACCTAAGCTTATTCTGACTGATAAAAAAGTCCATAAAGAGGCTGCCTACCATATGGCCCAAGAACTCTATGAAAAACATAATGTTGGAATGATAAGGCTTAAGTTTACCTTTTCCAGGGCCTCAAGTGATGAGAGTGAAAAAATACCAGGCAGAGAAGAGCTGACTGAAGAAGATGTTGTATTAGGGCTTTTTGATGGATTTATGAAATTTAAAAAAGAGCATCCTGATTTCAATTTTATTCTCTCTCCATGCTTTAGAAAAGAAGAGAGCTTCTTTGATAATGAAAACTTTAAAACCAAAAAAGATCATTTTGAATTTCAGGTGGATCAGATTTTAGATATTTTAAAAAGAAATCCACAATTACAAGGCTATCTCACAGACGTTGATACTGTGGGAAGTGAAAAAAACCTTTTCCGTAAAGGTCATTTTCAAGTCATGCGTAGAGGATTTCGCAAACTCCACTACAAAGGCTTCTCCATTAGAAGCCACCATGGCGAAACTTGGTATACATTAAAAAAAGGTGTCCAGGCCGTGGATAATTCAATGAATATTTGGCATATTGATACTCTGGAGCACGGGCTAAGTCTGGGGATTAATCCTAATTTCTATTTTCACTCTCTTTTTCAAAGAGTCGTTAAGCATAACAAAAATAGTGTTCCTGTTTTGGAAGGCTCAAACGACTATAACGAAATACAAGAGATGGACTGGACTTATAACCCAAATGTAAAAGAAAAGCTGTTAAAGGGAGAAGTGCTTGATAAAGAAGAGACCATTCAATTTGTGAAGGCCAAATTTCATACGGCACGTGAAGTTGAGCATTACCAACATGATGTTCTTAATCGCATGATTCATAAGAAAGTCTCTTTGATTGCTTTGCCTACTTCTAATCAAAGACTCACAGGCTCATTCCCTGATTATAAAGACCACCCTTTTACCTGGTGGGAGAAAAAGGGAGTTAAGCTGGGAATTGGAACGGATAACTATATCACTCTTAGTACGAATTATATTAAAGAGCTACTTATCCTGCTTTTCACGGACCCTGTGAATTTAAAAATCACAAAACTTTTGATGGTGGCCACAGGAGAAGAGAGAAGACCCTATTTAAGTATGTTATTGTGGAAGATGCGCGATAAAATCGATTTAGAGACTTAATAATCCCAATTACTCACTTTTGAAACGCTCCCATTTTGAAAAGATAATCCAATAATATTTTTTTCAGACTCAAGTAGTAAAATATTAATTTTATTAACAGAGAGAACTCCAACCGGATGACCTATTGGATACAACCCCGCTTTTTTCTCACCGAAACAATCTTGAGAAAATGACTGAAGTTGAACGCATTTCCCATCCTGCTCTAGAAAAAGAAATGTTTTCTGTGCCTCTTGTAAACACCCTTCTTTCTTACCTACAGAGCTATGGATTTCATAAATATAGTTAAGCTTCCTATCAATAGAAAAATATTTCCTACTTTTTGACTGGTAACCTCTTTGAGTCGGCTGACAACTCGTCTCTCTTTTTTGGGCGGTTAAGATATTCCAAACTATTTTCTCTTGGAATCCTTCTTTTGCCATAAATCCTATAAAGGCCTTATGGATTCTTTTTTCACCAAATGTCTCCAAAAGAGTTTCCCTTTTTTTGACATTAAGCTTTTGAAGCTCAACAACACCACCATCTTTAGAAAGAAAAAATTTATCTCTTTTATCTTGAGTAAATTTGGACATAAAATTTTGATCCAAGAGTTCTTTTTTAGACAAAACCCTCACATCAAAATCTTTGACCATCTTATCTTCTAAGAAACTAGCAAATGCAAACATAGGGAAAAAGAATAAACAGAATAGTTTCATCGACTGCTCTTAATATTATCTATAAATGTTTGGAAAACAAAGCTCGCACCATAGGATGCACTTACTTCAGATGTGAGTACTTTTTGCTCCATTTCCTGCAAGGCCATATTAACTTCTTTCATGGACTCTAATTGGCCCAAGAATTTCTCATTAATAATTTCATGCAACCAAAGTAGTTCTTGTTTTTTACGAACGGATTGAACCTCTTCTTTTTGCTCAGTAAAAAATTTATCTAAAATTTCAGAGACTTTATCCAAACCTTTTTTATATAAAGCACTTATTTCAATCACACTTGGTATCCATGAATCATTAGAGCGCAATATATGAAGAGCATTTTCATACTCATGTCTTGCCACTTTAGACAATGATTCATTTTCTCCATCTGACTTGTTCACACAAATAAGATGGGCCACTTCCATGATCCCTCTTTTAATTCCTTGTAAGTCGTCTCCTGCCCCAGGTTGTAATAAGAGCAAAAAGAAATCAACCATCTGAGCAACCATAGTCTCAGACTGCCCAACTCCTACCGTTTCAATAATAATCGTATCAAATCCAGCAGCTTCACATAAAAGAGCACTCTCTCTGGTTTTTCTGGCCACTCCACCTAAATGCCCGGCACTCGGTGTTGGTCTAATAAAAGCATGAGTGTTCTGAGACAGTTCACTCATACGAGTCTTATCTCCCAAAATACTTCCACCTGTTTTTTCACTACTGGGATCAACAGCTAAAACCGCCACTTTTGCTTTTTGCTGATTAATTAAGGCCATACCAAAAGTTTCAATAAAGGTACTCTTACCAACTCCTGGAATTCCTGAGACTCCAATTCTTCTAGCATGTCCCGTAAAAGGAATGATTTCATTGAGAATTTCTGAGGCCAAAGTTTGATGCTCGTATTTTTGGCTTTCAACTAAAGTTATGGCACGGGCCAAGATAGTCGTATTCCCATCTAAAATACCCTTAACATATTCATCTTTGGTTAAATTACTCATCTTTATTTTTCTTTAATAAGATTTTTAGAAGTTTTGTAGCAGCGCTACTTATAACAGTTCCTGGGCCAAAAATTTCAACGACCCCCATACTATAGAGCTCGTCATAATCTTGAGGAGGTATAACTCCTCCGACTACGATAGCAATGTCTTCTCGTCCGAGCTTAGTAAGTGATTTCTTTAATTGAGGCACAAGAGTTAAATGTCCTGCCGCCAGGGAACTCACTCCAATAATATGAACATCATTTTCAATGGCCTGCTTAGCACTTTCTTCTGGAGTTTGAAATAAAGGTCCAATATCTACATCAAAACCAATATCAGCAAAGGCAGTCGCTATGACTTTTTGTCCTCTGTCATGTCCGTCTTGCCCCATCTTCGCCAAAAGAATACGAGGTCGTCGCCCTTCTAGGTTGGTAAACTCATCAATCAGTTTTTCTAAATCTTCCAAATCTTCTGATTCCTTGTTCATTTCTTTAGCGTATACACCCTTAATTATTTTAATATCCGCTTGATGCCTGCCATAAACTTTCTCCAACGCGTAGGAAATTTCACCTACCGTGCATTTTGCTTTGGCCGCCTTTACGCTAAGCTCAAGCAGGTTGCCTTCATTGGTTTTAGCGGCCTCTGTTAAAGCATCAAGGGCTTCATTAACACTGGCCTGATTTCTTTCAAGCTTTAGTTTTTCAAGCCTTTTTATTTGGGATTCCCTGACTGTCGAGTTATCTACCTTTAAAACAGGAATATCCTCTTTCCCATTATACATGAACTTATTCACACCGATAATAGGCTGGCGCCCCGAGTCTATTCTAGCTTGAGTCTTTGCAGAGGCTTCCTCTATTCTCATTTTAGGAATTCCAGCTTCTATCGCCCGGGCCATTCCTCCAAGAGATTCTATTTCTTCTATATGCTCTAAGGCCCGCTCGGCCAAATCGTTAGTTAGTTTTTCTAAAAAATAACTTCCTCCCCAGGGATCGATAACATCACAGGAGCCCGTCTCTTCTTGAATAAAAAGCTGAGTGTTTCTAGCTATTCTCGCACTAAATGGGGTTGGCAAAGCAAGTGCCTCATCTAAAGAATTTGTGTGTAAAGATTGTGTATGTCCGTGGGCCGCAGCAAGGGCCTCAATATTTGTACGAACAACATTATTGAATAAATCTTTTGCTGTTAGCGACCAACCAGAAGTTTGGCAGTGAGTTCTCAAAGATAGTGATTTTTCATTTTTAGGATTAAATTTCTTCACAATATGGGCCCAAATGATTCGAGCTGCACGCAGTTTGGCCACTTCCATAAAATAGTTCATTCCAATGCCCCAAAAAAAGGAAAGCCTTGGAGCAAACTTATCAACATCAATTCCAGCTTTAATACCTGTTTTTAAATACTCCATGCCATCAGCTAGCGTGTAGGCAAGTTCCAAGTCAGCGGTCGCCCCTGCCTCTTGCATATGGTAACCAGAGATACTAATACTGTTGAATTTTGGCATATTTTGTGAAGTGAATTCAAAAATATCTGCGATTATTTTCATTGATGGGGCCGGTGGGTAAATATAAGTATTTCTCACCATAAACTCTTTAAGAATATCATTTTGAATCGTACCACTAAGATGCTCCATCTCCACACCTTGTTCCTGAGCGGCAGCAATATAAAGGGCCAGAACTGGAAGAACGGCCCCATTCATAGTCATGGAAACACTCATCTTATCCAAAGGAATTCCATCAAAGAGAATTCTCATGTCATAGATAGAGTCAATGGCAACTCCGGCCATTCCAACGTCACCCGTCACTCTTGGATGATCAGAGTCATAGCCTCTGTGAGTGGCCAAATCAAAGGCAATAGAAAGTCCTTTCTGTCCTTTAGAGAGATTATCCCGGTAGAAAGTATTACTCTCTTCTGCTGTTGAAAATCCTGCGTACTGTCTGACAGTCCACGGACGAGTCAAATACATTGAAGGGTATGGACCTCTAACGAAAGGGGCAATACCAGGGAATGAATCCAGTTGCTCTAAATCTTGGATATCATCTTTGTTATAGAGAGGTTTGAAGGCGATATTCTCTGCAGTCAAAAAATCACTGTCTTCTATTGTGGCCTTTAAGTCTTTTTCTGCAAACTTCGTCCACTTCTTAATATTCTTAGAGAAAACTTTCTCACTATGATCTGGGCCAAAAAGTTCTGTCTTATAAAACTGAGGTCGGCTCATTTATCATTCCCCAATTTTGTATAAATTTTCTCTAGTACTTGCAAAATATTTTGCCCTCTAAAGAGATGGTTTTTAATCCCTTTAGATTGATATAGTTCATAAATATCATCTTTGAGTTTTCCTGCAACAAAACTGAGGCCCCTATATTGATGAAGTAGTTTTAAGAACGAATCAATATTCTTTACGACATCAACATCCGCACTCACCAGCACGTATAAGTTAAAATTCTCTTTATTTGTAGGAAGTGACTCCATATTAGCATCAGCTATAAACTCATTTATCTGAAGGCCAACCAACTCAAAAATATCCTTACAAAAGTTAATTCGAGCACCAAGCTTGGCATAATCTCCCATAATAATAAGATTGACCTCTGGTTTTTTCTCCAACTTCTCATATTTTAATCTTAAACTCTCAAAGTCCTCACTACTTCTAAATCTTTTTAAAGGAGGGATTGTGATAGAATTACTTTGGGAATGGAGGATCTGTGAAGCTTTTTCTAGTGTAAGCCCTTTCTTATAAACAGTTCTTAAAACTTCAGAGAGTGCCTTTT
>CAYGUN010000123.1:0-7975 GCA_964353025.1 uncultured Bacteriovoracaceae bacterium | reverse complement strand
GATCTGAATGTGGTGAAGAAATATTACTCTGATGGAAAAAATGCGCTAAGAATGATGAGAAAATTATGACCTCGAGATATTTCCCGAGGCCATAAATATATTAAAGAGCGTAACTAAAACCAAATGCAATTGTGTCGTTATTTGCTATGACTTTGTCTCCAAAATCAATATCTCTTGATGTGTAAGAAAGGTTTGCTCCCCATTCCTGAGCAAAGTTTGCTTCAACTCCAATGGTTGGATACATGTCAAACTTTGTTTTGCTTGAACTCTGACCAAGGCTCGAACCTTTATTTCGTTGAAGAGCTGCTGTAGCGCCAATATATGGTCTAAGAAGTACATCTTCAAATCTCTTAGAGATACCAATTCTTTGATCAAAGCCAAATTCTAGTGACTTAATCTCTACTTTTCCTGCAGCTCCAAAGCTTTTATCACCTTCAAGACGTGCAACTCTTAAGCCCGAGCTAGCATAATCAAAATACTTGTTATCCATTCCATAGTTTTTTCTACCCGCAATTGAAAATCCGTCAAATCCAATACTTGGAATCCCTGCAACTTCAGCATCTGAGTTGATTACATTGAATTCCATTTGAGTGGCACGGTCAAAGTTTACGGCCTTAGCAGTTTTTGAGATTGATGTTTTAGATCTTTGAGCAAATGCTCCCATTGAGAAAATAAGCGTAAGGATTACGATTAGTTTTGTCATTTTCTTCTCCTGTTGAAGATTATTAAAAATATAATTAATGGATTGAACAACAAGGGTAATAAAATGGCAATGGATGACATGTTGCTCTAGAATGTTTGATATGGAGTTCCCATGATTTTAAGCAGTTAAGCCTTATCTAAAGCTAAGTATCTAAAATAACGGACAAAAGTTGCAAATTCTAAGTAACCTTGGTACATATGTTTATCTTTTAACAATTTAGTTTTGTTTGTTAAGGGTGATCTCTTTTGAATCACCCTTTTTTTTTGGGGAAAGATGCTATTAGAAAAAACGCGCGAAGGTCTAGAAAAGAGATTTTTTGACCGGTGTTTGGCCATTATTAAAGAAGAAGGTTTTGATCTCTATGATCTAAACTATCTTAAAGGTTCTCAGACGCTGCGGGTTTTTATAAGAAATCCAGAAACGAAAACGGCAGATCTTAATGATTGTATAAAAATTGATAAAGCACTTACTCCCTTTATCGACGAAGAAGACTGGGTTCCAGATTCTTTGGTTCTTGAGGTTTCTTCTCCCGGTATTTATAGAAATCTTTCAACAAAAGAGCATTTTGTTGAAGCGATTGGAGAAATTGTCTCGATAACGATAATGGGGAATTTAGATGAGAGTCTAAACCAAGATCTTCCTAATAATATAGCGAAGACAAAAAAGTTTAGAGGAGAGTTAGCAAGTGTTGAAGCAGAATATATAAAGATTGAATGTAGTAAATCTTTAGTAACTATAAAATTTGAGCAAATAAAAAAAGCTCATATTGATCCTGAATTAGAGGATTTAACGTAGGAGAAATACCGTGAATTTTTCAGAACTAGGTAGAGTTATTGAGCAACTTGGAAAAGACAGAGGCATCAAGAAAGAGGTTGTGGTTGGTGCAATTGAACAAGCTTTTCTTGTAACAGCAAGAAAAAAGTTTGGTATTCAAGGTGAATATGAAGCTCGATATAACGAAGAAGATGGTGATATCGAAATTTTTCAATATAAAAATGTGGTTGATAGTGTAAGAGACCCTATTATTGAAATCGAGCATGAAGCGGCCAAAGCATTGGACGAAGATTGTGAGCTTGGTGACCAATTAGGTCTTAAAATTGATGACCCTAAGTTTTCGCGTGTTGATATTCAAACAGCAAAGCAAATTATTTTTCAAAAAGTTCGTGATGCTGAAAGAGATATTCTTTTCTCTGAATTTAAGCATAGAGAAGGCGAGCTTGTCACTGGTATTGCTCGTAGATATGAAAGAGGAAATGTTATTGTTGATCTTGGGAAAGCTGATGCGATTCTTCCAAGACGTGAAATTATATATGGTGAGACTTTTAAGCCAGGTGATAGAATTCAGGCCTATTTATCAGATGTTGTTATGACTAACCGTGGACCTGAAATCAGACTAACCAGAACTTCACCACTATTTTTAGTAAAACTTTTCGAAGTTGAAGTTCCTGAAGTGGCAGATGGGACAATTGAAATTAAAGCAGCAGCTCGTGAACCTGGGCATAGAGCAAAAGTGGCAGTTTTTACAACTGATAGAGATATTGACCCCGTTGGTGCTTGTGTTGGTATGAAGGGTTCTCGTGTTCAGCAAATTGTTAATGAATTACAAGGTGAGAAAATTGATATTGTTAAGTGGAGTGAAGATTTAGAAACTTTCGCCAGAGCTGCACTTGCTCCTGCAGAGATTACTTCAATTGGTCTTAACTCAGCGGAGAATGTAATCGATGTTATTGTTGAAGAAGATCAACTCTCACTAGCAATTGGTAGACGTGGTCAAAACGTAAGACTTGCGGCCATGCTAACAGGTTGGAAAGTTAATATTGTTTCTAAAACTAAGCTACAAGATAAAATTAAAAATGCAGTTGTAAATTTAATGCAACTTGATGGCGTTAGTGATGCTGTTGCTCAGATGCTTGTTCAAAGTGGTGTTATGTCTATTATAGATTTAAGTGCTGCTGAAGTTGAAGATATTCAGAAAATGAGTTCTAAAAGTGCAGAAGACTCTCTCGCGCTTAAAACAGCGGCAGCAGCTGCTGTTGAAGCAGGAGAAATTGCTCTTGAACCAGAAGAAGATGAAGAGATTGTTTCAGCTTCTGCTATTCCAAATGAGCAAAGTGGCCTTCTACAAAGAAGAGATAATAAACAAGAAGGTGATGACTCATCTGAGAAATTCTCTGAAGCAGAGAGAAGACTTAGAGAAGAGTTGGCTGCTTTTAAATTGAAATAATAAAACAGAGTATTTTTACTTAGGTTGTTATTAGGAGTGAATGAAGTATGAAAGTTTTTGAACTTGCCAAAGAACTTGATGTTGGAGCAATCGATTTAGTCGAAAAGTTAAAATCACTTGGCATGAATGTTCGTAATCATATGGTTGCCCTCTCTGATGATGAGGTTGAAAAAGCTAAGGCCGCTTATATTTCAAGTGCTGCTGAGACCGCTGCGAAGAAAAAAGTTGTCAAGAAGAAAGCGGCTAAAAAGAAAGTGGCCAAAAAAGCTGCATCTAAAAAAGTTGTGACAGTTAAGAGAAAAGCAAAGGTTACGAAAAAGAAAGCTTCAGATGAAGAAGCTGAAGAGCTAAGTGCCGACAGTGTTTCAAAAGAAACTAGTACTGAGGAAGGTTTAAATAAAAAAGAATATTTAGATACTAAAGATTCTTTACATACTTTTACGCCTGTTTTTACTCCTGATGAGCCTCGTCAAACGACTGAGGAAAAAACGAAAACTGCAGCAAAGACTTTTACGGATACTCCGGCAGCTCCAAGCTCTGCTGCAACTGATGAAGATGATAAATCTAAGAAAAGACTAGGTGGTCTTGCAGCTATAATGAGCAAGAAAGGTACTGGTCGAGCTCAAGATATAGCAATGTTGAAAGCAGAAGAAGAGATGAAGCTTGCCAACACTGTTGTCGGTAGAACTGTCTATACTCCAGCTCGTAAGAAAAGAATTTATACTGGCTCAACTAAGAAAACGCAAATAACTGAAATTAAATCAAGTAAGCGTGTTGTTATTCTCCATGATGGAGCTCTGGCTGAAGAGTTAGCAGATAAGCTAAGTCAAAAATTTGAATCTTTTGCCAACGAGTGCTTAAAACTTAACCTCCTCGTAAAGCCAGATGACTTTATTGGATTTGGTTTAGCGACAGAAATAGCGGCACTTTATGATTATAGAGTGGAAAATAGAGCTTTTGATGAAAGCAGTGTTATTGAAGTTATTTCGGAAGAAGAGAAGAAAAAATTCCCGATAAGAAACCCTATTATTACAGTAATGGGACATGTCGATCATGGGAAGACCACACTTCTTGATTATATTAGAAAAGAAAAAGTGGCCTCAGGTGAAGCAGGGGGAATTACCCAGCATATTGGTGCTTATTCAGTAAATGTTAAAAAATCAAAACTTACGTTTTTAGATACTCCTGGACATGCCGCTTTTGGTGCCATGAGACAGCGTGGGGCTTATGTGACAGATTTAGTGGTGCTGGTTGTTGCTGCTGATGATGGAGTTATGCCTCAAACGAAAGAGTCAATCAGGTTTTGTAAAAATGCAGAAGTTCCTGTCATTGTTGCCGTTAACAAAATGGACAAAGATGGAGCGAACCCTGAAAAAGTTAAGCAAGAACTAATGGAATTTGAACTGACTCCAGAAGAATGGGGTGGGGATACTCAATATGTTCCGGTTTCAGCACTTACTGGTGATGGAGTTGATAGTTTACTTGAAGCGATTCAATTACAAACTGAAATGATGGAATTAAGAGCAAACCCAGCCGGCTCTGCTGCTGGTGTTGTTATCGAATCGAAAGTTGAGCAAGGACGTGGAGCTGTTGCAACAATTCTCGTACAAGAAGGAACGCTTCATAAGGGTGATTCACTGATTGTAGGTGAGACTTGGGGACGAGCTCGCTCTTTAATGGACCATACTGGAGTTATGCTTCAAGAAGCTGGTCCATCTATGCCAGTTCAAATTTTAGGATTAAATGAAGCTCCTTCTCCAGGGGACGTCGTTAACGTTGTAAAAAATGATAAAGAAGCTAAGAAAGTCGTAGAAAATAGAATTACTGAAAGAAAAGCACTTGAACTTGCAAGTAGTAAGAAAGTTAACTCTCTTGAAGATTTCTTTGCTGATGTTCAATCTGGTGAAGGTGAGAAGAAAATACTTAACTTGATTGTTAGATCTGATGTTCAAGGATCTTTTGAGGCCATAAAAAGTGCTCTTGAATCACTTGGTAATAATGAAGTTGGCGTAAAAATTATCGCCGGTGGCGTAGGTGCTATTTCCGATAATGATGTTGAAATGGCCTCTTCTACAAACGGATATATTATTGGTTTTAATATGAGGCCTATGACTTCGGCCCGAAGACTAGCTGAGCAGAAAGGAATTGATGTTAAAACCTATTCAATTATTTATGAGTTAATCAATGATATTCAACTTGCTCTTGAAGGTATGCTTGAACCAGAGTTTACGGAGAAATTTATTGGACGTGCTCAGGTTAAAGATACATTTAGTATTCCTAAAATTGGCACGATTGCAGGTTCTTCAGTTATTGATGGAAAAATTGAAAGAGGCTGTAATATTCGTCTTCTTCGTGATGGGAAAATTGTTTTTGATGGGAAGCTTTCATCTCTTAAGAGATTTAAAGATGATGCGAAAGAAGTTAAAAATGGTCTGGAATGTGGTATTGCCTTAGAAGATTTTAACGATGTGAAAGTGGATGATATTTTTGAAGCCTATATACTAGAGAAAAAGCAAAGAAAACTTGAATCTAGTGCGGAGCTCACATTATAGATGGCCAAGAAGCAAAGTTTTTCTAAAGAAAAATACCAAGAGAAAATTCTTCACGAAATCAATGCTCTCTTAAGAAAAGATTTCCAAGACCCTCGCCTTATTGCAGTCACTGTGACGAGTGTCATCCTTTCAAGTGATTACTCCGTGGCCAAAGTTTTCTGGGATACTTTTGATCCTTCTAAAAGAGGCGAGTGCAAGAAGGCCATTGAAGGAACTTCGGGGAAAATGCGTAGCAAACTGGCCAAGATTTTAAATGTTAGACATACTCCTGAGATTAAATTCTTGTATGACTCTCAATTTGAAGATGAAAATAAGATTCTTGATTTAATAAAAAAAGAGTCTGATGAATAGTATTTCTCCTAGGCTCTTTAGTTTATACAAGCCTCCAGGAATTACTTCCTACGATGTCATTCGAAAAATTAAAAGAATTATTCCTAAGGCCTGGGGAAAAATTGGGCATTTTGGAACCCTCGATCCTTTTGCAGAAGGACTGCTCATTGTTGGAGTGGCAGGAGCTGCAAGGCTCAACGACTATATTCACTCTGAGACAACCAAGACTTATATCGCAAAAGGCATTTTGGGTAAAAAGACGCCAACGGGAGATTTAACAGTTGAGGTCTCTGAAGTTGATGACTCAAAATATTTGAATGAAGTCATTTCAAGTTTTTCAATTGATTTCTTGCAAAAAGAGCTAGAAACAAAATTTGAGGGAGAATATATGCAGGCCCCTCCTGCTTATTCTGCTGCCAAGTTTGAAGGAAAACCTCTTCATGAATGGGCCAGGCAGGGAATTGAGATAAAAAAAGAACCCAAAAAAAGGCATATTTATCGTATTAAAGCCGTAGAGTATAGTTTTCCTGAATTAATAATAGAAGCTGAGGTGAGTTCAGGTACTTATATAAGAACCCTATTTGAGGATTGTGCCAAACACCTAGGAACCTTCGGCGTTTTAAAAAATCTCACCAGATCTCAAATAGGACTGATGAATAGTGGCTCAACCATTCACTTTGATTCCCTTGATGGCATGGGCCCAGAACTTTTAATTGAAAAATCCCTAGGGCCTGAAGAAGTGCTCAACTTCCCAAAAATCGAACTTAAGGACAGTTTTGCCCAGAAATTTTCAAACGGAATGGAGCTTGAACTTGAAGGAGATGACGGATTTAAATGGGTTTTCTCGGCCCAGAGAATTTTAGGCCTGGCCAAGCAGAATAATGGACATTTAAAGGGAGAAGTCATTTTCCCTAATCTTAACAACGCATAGCTTCTCATAATCTTAATTAAATATCCGATAACACTAGTACCAATTTCTTTTTATGGCCGCTATAATAGGCGTAAATTGAGTTAATAATAACTGGGGTTTTTTGTATGGCCATGATGAGTACAACAACAATTGCGATGGGTGCAGCAGCTGCAATCGTAGGTAGTTTAGTAGCAGGACTTGGTGTTCTTAATTTTGTTATAGGTGGGCTTGAATCACTTTTTGGGAAACCAAAACTTGTCTTTTTAAAACCTTCAAAAGATTCTTCTTTTGCCTTTGCGTTTCACTGGGATTCGGCCAAAGAGCCTGCAAAAATGAATCGTGTCCGGATTAAACTTTTTAATCCATTTGGAAATCCAACTCAGCTAGATTTTTCTAAAGATTTTGAAGTTAAAGATGAGAGCTTTGCTATTGAGCTTGATTTTGGCAAAAAATTTAAAGACTTTATTACAACTAAAGATATCCATAAAGCGAGTGTTGAAGTTGAAATTTCATCGGAAAAAGATGGAGTGAATTTTCAATTTAATTTCAAAGGCTCTAAGTTTAAAGATAAGTTTTTAAAGGCGACAGACTTTGTTGAAACCTATGAGAAAAAAGCGGGCCATGCAGATTCGAGCCCTTCAAAACCACCTATCGATATTCCTGCGAGAAGCTTCATTGCAGATACTGTTCCTGGCAAAGGAGCACAACTGGCCATACCAACTAATCCTCTTTTCGCTGCTTATTTTCAAGGTGGAGGCTCAAGCGCTACCGCAGGTACTGGAGAAGCTGTTGCTCAAGAGAATTTTAATATTTCTAAGGTATGGATTGAGCCAGGTTGTATTGTTTGTAATGCCTGTGAAGATATCTATCCTGAAGTATTTGATGTTCAAGCTGATACTTGTTTAATTAGACCAAACTCACCTTTGGATGATGGTCTAAAAATCCAAGAAGCAGCGGAAGCTTGTCCTGTTGAAGTTATTAAATTTACCAAGGCCAGCTAAATAACTTGTAACTTTTTAAAGTTATCATCTTAAGTTGAAGTAAATGGACCCAATTAAAAAACGGCTAGTTCACTTTATAGTAAGTAGACCTTTACTTAGCCTTTTTCTTCCACCTCTTATAACCATTATATTTCTTATTGGATTAAAAAACTTTGAATCTCAATTTTCTCCGAGAGTTTGGTTTGATTCAGATCATCCTGAAATAATTCGACTCAATCAATTTGAACAAAGATTTGGGGGGGAGCAATTTGTCAC